>JAISPY010000118.1 GCA_031274565.1 Treponema sp. | reverse complement strand
ACCGGTCCGCCAAATCAGGGGAAGTCCATACTGTGTGATCCTACTGTACAAAAGTATACCGCTTCATATCCTATACATACCGCACCATTCAGCTCTGATGGTAAGGTTATTTCCCTGTATCAAGAACTATTAGCCTATGAATATCTTTGGGCGCAACATAATGCAAGTCTCAAGAAAATAGCGGAAATACTTTTTTTTCAAAAAAAATTGCCCTCTGAGGCGATCCATGAAATAGAGCCCGATCTATTCGGCGGATTCAATCAAAGAAAAAAGGCAATACAGGAGTATATTGATAAAAAGATATATGCTTCACCTCCCTTTTCTATCCTATTAAAAGGTATCTCTCTAAAAGGTATTCCTCAATTTCCCGATACCCTATTAGACGCTCAATATCCAATCACTCTTTTTTATTATCGGGGCAATCCAGACCTGGCACATACGCATTGTATTTCAGTCGTTGGAACCAGAAACATAAGCCCTGAAGGGTATCGACGTACGGAAAAATTAGTGTGTCTTCTCTCAAAATATAAATGCACCCTTGTTTCCGGCCTTGCCGAAGGGGTTGATACGGTTGCTTTGGAAACTGCTATAAAATGTAATATGCCGGTAATTGGCGTTATCGGAACTCCTATAGATGTATATTACCCTAAAAAAAATAAAAACCTTCAAGAAACAATAGCATTAAAACACTTATTAATAAGCCACGTTCCTTTCTACAAATACTATACACAACCATTCAATACAAAACGGTTTTATTTTCCTGAGCGGGATATTACTATGGCCGCATTATCCCGAGCGACAATCATTGTAGAGGCTTCTGATACCAGCGGAACACGATTTCAGGCAAATGCCTGTATAGAACAAAAGCGATTGCTGTTTATTCTTAATTCCTGTTTTGAGGATCCTGCTACTACTTGGCCTCGCCACTATGAGAAACAGGGTGCTATTCGGGTCAAAACGATTAATGATATACTTACGCATCTCATAAACACGTAACGGTATAAAAAAAGTTGTACGCGCATAGACCCCCTATTCCACAGATTTCAATAGCTGCGTGCATGGGTAGTTAGGGCTGTACCCGCAGTTCCGCGCGGAAAACCGCGTGACCCGTATCCTGCCTTCGGCCCTCAATGGCGAATCCCGAACCGTTTAAAGGAGCGGTCCATAAGGTGGTGCGGTCCCCGCCCTTAAGCTCACTGAGGTAATTAATATCCAGCCGCATCCGGGAAGCCTGTTCCAGGATCGGAGGGTCCAGGATATCCTGAATCCATTGGATATACCGGGCATTATTAACGTGGCCGTTATAGTCGATGTCCGAATAGGCTGCCCGGCGTTCCCCGACCTTGGCAAGCGTATCCCTGGCGTCAAGTCCCACAAGCCCTTCGGGAAGCGCGTCCAGGCCCTGGTTCAAAGGCAACTGCTCCACCACTCCCTGGGGTCGGAGGGGCCGGCGTTTCTCCATGTCCAGGATGAGCCAGCCGCTCCTGCCCAGGATCAGCGGCGTATCTGCAGCGTCCCGGATATCATAATCCCGGAGGGCAAAAAGCTTTTCAGCCCCCCGTGGCCAAGACCGCAGAGTAATGGTTTCTCCATACCGGGGCCGGCGTTCAAACACCACCGATATGCGAGAGAGAATCCATACCTGCCCGGTTTGCGCCATAGCCGCCCTGCCCACCCCCAGGCGCTCCGCATGATTGATGGACGCTTCCTGAAAATACGCGAAGGCCGCCCCCAAGGTGAGCCGATCCGAGGGGTCTATATCGCTGAACTTCAGAGAAAACCTTTCTTGCCATATATCCATAGTACAATCCTTATGTATGATCCGCTGCTGTTCTGCTGCGGAAAGGTCCCTATAGACCCATAGTATACTACCCGTGCTTTTTTCCGTTCCTCTGAGTTGGTTCCAAAATCTGATATTTTGGAACTGCATCCTCTATCCAGCATACTTTCTAGTCACCTCCCTTTTTTAAGCATAAAGCTTATAATATAACTGGCTATACCGCCGAATATGCCGATCCAGCCATAGAAGGTGATCTTCGTGAAGTAGGTACCGGCGAATTTATAAAACATAGTTTCAATACATCGGGGGTGCATATTATTTATTTCACGTTCTACCACTACCTGAACATCAATACTGTGAATAAGTGCGTCAAAGTTATACGCACAGGCATTAATGATAGCGGAAATGAGATAATCGCAGAGTGCGTCTTTGGTCTCAGGCGCGATGAGGCCATTCAGTTTCGAGCATAATTCTTTGAGATAGGGGACTGCCGTAGTCTGTAAGTGATCCCAGTCGTGGGCTTGATCCAAGGTGATAATAAAGGTTTCCATATCGTTCCGTAAGGTATCCTCGTCATAAAACGAGGCGTCCTGCAATACCGCATAAAGAATATCCGCGACCATATCAGATACCGCGGCAATGACCTTCTGATCCGCAACCAGAAGTTTGACAAGCCCCTGCAGTTCCTTGTCCAGATCAATGTCCTTTATCAGATCTGCTACGGCAACGCTTTTTAGTACATCCATCAGTATTTTCTTTATGAGGGCTGTCATAGTATCAATGACTGCATCCCTTGCAAAATTATCCTTGAGGCGGGAAACGGTTTTTTCAAGGAGCGGTTCCACAATCCGTACTATATCGTGAATATGGCTGATGTTTATAAGATCGAGCAGTGTTTTCAGTGGAATCTGTGCAAATTGTTTAATAATAACCCTCACAAACTGCGTAACCCCCTGCTGGATATGGGAAGAATCTAAAATGGCGGCAACAGTACGCTCAATGGCTTCAATCTTGAGGGATCGATTGTTAAAGCCCAGATCCGAAAGCCGGTTATTAGTAAGCAGACTATTGGCAATACGTAATAAGTGATCCTGCTTTCCCTTCAAGAAAACAGGAAGCATCTCATCCATGAGGGTATGAACAATCGGCGCCACCTGTTTCTTCCACGGCCATGTATAAATGGGCATATCATTTTGTATTTGAATGATGAGATCGCCTTTTATGCTTTGCAGCTCGCGGCACACCATCATGATGAGATGAACCAGATTTTTTTCGATAATTTTAGGGATTGCACCATCAAATAAATCCCATAAGGCAATGTCAGGGTTAAGCTGCTGTTTTTCCAATTGCTGCACTATCGGCTCAATGCCCTTACGCAAGAACGGTCCGGTTTGGCCGATAAGCTTATCAAAAAAGCCGTTAATACCGGAGCTTCCCGCCAGTTCTTCAATCGTATGCGTTGCAATATACGTCACCAATTGATCGTCCTGTTGGTAAATAAGATTTTTAATATTGGGTACGGTAATATTTTTGGTTACATCCCTGATAATAACTTCAACTATTCTTTTAAGGTTACTATCCGTAAAACTTTCAATAGCTTTACCATAGTCTCCAAGATTTTTTCCTGCAATTTCTTCTTTTATCATACCCTGTATGATAGTTGCCATATCGCTGTCTTTCAATTTCTGAACGATGATGTCTTGTAATGCAGGAACAAGGTCATCCAGACGCCCGTCATCTACAAACTGTTTTACCGTATCCTTTATTTTTTGAGCAATTTCAAATCGGTGATCCGTAATATACGTTCGGATACTCAGGAATACCTGGGTAGCAATACTATTAAGACGAGATGCATCCCCCAGTAGGGTATCAATAATCGCATAGTTTGCATCAGCTATCCATTGCTTACTCGTATCTTTTATATCGGTCTTATGATCATCAAAATAGTGTTTCAATGCATCATCGCCTAACATCCTCTTTTTTACAAAATCTGCAATGTTTTTGGCAAATTCCGGTTTACGGGCAGCGACAATCCCGATGAAAGGCGGGATCGCTGCTCCTTTAACGATGGCTTTATAGGGTCTAAAGAGCATCTTAATGGCAAGCCAATTCGTTCCGATACCAAGCAGCGCAAAAATCCCGCCGTATGCCGCAAGGAGCGGCACGTTAAACCCTGCGGGCAGGTTCATGCGGACCGCCGCCCACGCCGAAACGAATCCAATGAGCGCGCCCAAAACAGCCCCCAAGAGGTTGATGGATTTCATCTCCTTACCCATGAATTCCTGCACCATCGTATTTACTTCAGCGGGCTGCAGGGCGCCCAATTGATCGTTTACCAGTTTTGAAACATTCCCGGTTAGCAGGGCATCGATATTCTGATTCACCACCGCCATGATCCCCTCAGCCACCTTGGTATAAACAGACTCATTTTGGATCCCCTTATAGAGTTGCTTAAGTTCCCGTACTTTATGGGTATCCCATAAGGCTTCAAAGCTTGCTCGTTTAATGGTAATCGGTGATTCTTGGGACGCTGCAGCGCCGATAAGAGCGCTGATGTTCATACGGGCGATCTGATCCCATGCGTTAAACAAGGTATTTTTAATAGCCTTTTCGTTCAAGACCATAGGTATCCGGGTTATATCAAAAATATCCGAGAGGGGTTGATTTGCCATTTCCAGTATCTTCTTGGTACTAGTAGAACGAATATCTCGTTTAAATGGATCATTGAATAGGTACTCTTGTTTAATCTGCTCAAAAAGTCGGGGAAGTAATACGGTCCTTATTACCGAGAGGTCTATGGCACCAAAACTATCGCCGATTCGCTTGTCAAGAAGTCCATCGATACAGTGGAACTCTTTTTGGGGTAGGTCTTTCACATTAAGATTGATAAGGTCAACGATATGCTCAACCTTGAGTATACCGGAACTCCGGATAATCGTAATGATTTCGCCAATCGTTTTGGTTTCCAACAAAGCACGAATGTGCATTGCCATTTGTTCGCCGGCCCCTTGCCCTTCTTTTCGTACTACGGAAACGATCCTTTCAATAATATTGAATTTTTTTGCGAGATTTCCAATAAAAATATCTTTGAGCAATTTTCCAATCTTACCGCCGAGGGTTGCATCCAGTTGTCTATCTACTGTTTCGTTAACCAGGTCTTCAATCTCATCTTGAATACCGCAGATAAAACTGATGATTTGGTCAATGATACCGGGCATCTGCTCCTTACAAAACCTATCAATGCCATCCTGCACCGAGGGACTTACCACATCGGCAATTTTTAAGCTAATCCTGCTGGCGGCCATAAGAAACTCGGTTATGATTTCGCCTAACCACTTCTGGCCTTCCGACGATTGCGCAAACGTAACAAGATGGTTAACGAGTTCGGTGGAAAGATTTTGGGGGTTATTGACGAAAGCGGAAAACCGCATATCCCCCACGGCGTTCTGTAATTCGCCTATCAAGCCATCCAGGTCAATATCCTTGAGCACTTGGTTGTATGCGCCCGTAATATCCCTATCAAATGATGAGAAATCTATATTCCGGATACTATCACCGATATTTTCAGCAATTTGACGGAGCGCCCGTTCCGAGATGAGGTTCTTTATCACCTTGCCATCCAAAAACACCGCCAGTATCTGTTGCATGGTATACTGATAGGTATCCGCATCCCGTAAAAGAACCGTTACCGCAGTATCAACCATATAACGGTATTGCTTTTCCGATACCAGGGAGCTTATTTTTTTATGGCCAATTACCGCAATCAAGCGCGGCAGTACCCGATGGGTTATATCTTCTACCGATCCCAACAGCTTTTCTACGGTTGCTTCAATCCCTGGAATGTCCTCGAATCGAGTAGTACCGGAGATTACCGGCAATTCTCTATCTAAAACCGATTCGATCCACTGGTGTAGGACCTTTTTAAACTGGCTGGAATTAAACTCGCTCTTCAGCGTTTTTCCATTGACCAGATCATCTTCTACCAGTTGGGACATACTCGCAATAAATTCCTGATAGCGGTCTTCTATAATCCCGCCCCATTTACCGTATTTTTTAAACAGCATAGTAACGGCAATCACATTGGTTATCCAGCCTACCAATCCGCCCAGTACAATGGAGACGAGAACTTCTACGAGTAATGAAACCGGCATACCTTATTCCTTAATTGGTATCGAAACCAACCATACTGAGGAGCATGTCCCGGACTGAACATGCTTCGTAACCGCACCTGCTCTTAGCTTTTGGTAGCATCTTACGATTATGGGGCATTACGCTGCTCCAAATGGTCATGAACCCCCACAATTCCCTTTAAATACACGAGAAATCACCTCCCCGTCCTAGCCTGGCCGGATGCCCGGGGGTCTACCGTACCGGGCCTACCAAACCACTACAAGCGGATGATCCGCGCGTTGGTCAAGACTTCCACCCCTGACCCGGTGAGGAGGATGTCGTTCTCCAGACGGCAGCCCCCCTGTACCGGGTCGTAAAGTCCCGGCTCCAGGGTAAAGATCATACCCGGTTGCAGCACCCAGCCGTTGTCCGCGTGGTTCCGCAGGGCCGGGGACTCATGGGCCTCAAGCCCAATGCCGTGACCCAAGGCATGGGGCATGGTCTTTTTGGCGTTGCCGAAAAAAGCGTCCACTGCCCCTGCTATGGTCTTGGTGGCGATGCCTTCCGCGACCATGGCGAGGGCCAGCCGATAGGCCCGTTCCGTGAGGGTGAGGAGCTTTTCTTGGGCCCGCGAGAGGGGAGGCCGGACAAAGGTCAGGGTAACATCGCTGGTATACCCCGCATACTTAAGCCCAAAATCCAAAATAGACAGCCCCGCAGTGGCAAATTCCCCGGTGGTATAGGCGGGAAAAGGATGGATGCCGAAACTCCGCTCCGGCCCTGCCGCCAGGGTCTCAAAACCCGTGCCCTCGCAGCCCCGCTTCCGACATTCCATCTCAATAAAACGGACGACTTCCCCCTCGGTACCGAGCGTACCGGAACGGATATCCTGTTCCAATAAGTCGATAAGATCATTGGTGATGGCCGCGAGGGTCCGGTAAATCTGAATCTCCTCCGGGTCTTTAATGGACCGCAGGGCCATAACTTCCTGCTGGATCCCTCCCTTCCGGCATAACACATCAAAATCCAGGAGCGCCTCCACGTAGTGCAGAAACAGCGGGTAGGGAGTAACCGAGGGAATTTCAATTTTGCTTCCAAAAGGGGTCTTGAAATAGGCCACGGCGCCCTGGACCGCCTTCAGGGGCTGCCGTTCAAATTCCGTATAGGGGATGATGGCGTCTGCATTGGCCCAGATCATGGCCAGATTGCTATCCCAGGGAACCAACAGGGCATGGCTTCCCCCCCGAGGATCAAACCCGAGGAACAAAAGCCCCTCCCCAGGATGTCCGGTCATCCAGCGGATCGACGGATCCTGCCGGACTTCGGTATGTTCAAACATAACCAGACCAATCCCCTCGCCAGCCATCCACTGGTAGAGCCGTTCCCGGCGTCCCTCATACCGCATGATCCCTCCCATTTCCGATAAATACCCTCCGGGAAGCCTCCAGAATGGCCTCCAGTTCCCGATCTCCTACCCAATAATGGGTAAGCCACCGGAATACCCCCTTTGCGCTGGGAGGATTGATGCGAATGTCCTGCTGAGCAAACCGAGCGGTGATCCCCGCTGCCACCGCGGGATCCGCCGCCTGAGGATAGGTGAAGAAAACCATGTTGGTCTCTGTTTCCTGGGGATTGATGCAGAGGCCCGGTATGGCCGCAAGTCCCTGGGCAAGCCGCTTGGCCCGCGCATGATCCTCCGCCAGGTACTTGCGCTGCTCCCTGAGGGCGATGATCCCTGCGGCGGCCAAGACGCCCACTTGACGCATACCGCCCCCTAAGATCTTCCGTTTCATCCGGGCTTCCGCCACAAAGTCCGCAGGCCCTGCCAAGAGGGAGCCTACGGGTGCGCAAAGCCCCTTAGAAAGGCAAAACATGACCGAATCCGCTCGCTCCGCGATGGTCTTTGCTTCTATCCCCAGAGCCACCCCGGCATTGAAGATCCGGGCACCGTCCAGGTGAATCGGAAGCCCTCCGGCATCCGCTAGGTCCCGCACCGCATCCATGGCGGCTAAAGGGACTGCCCGGCCTAGGGAATGGGCGTTTTCCAGACAGATCAGGGACGTGGCCGGCTCCTGAAGCGCCCGTTTCCGTAAACGTTCCCGGATCCACTCTGGCGGGAGCGCCCCATCAGGGGCGGTAATGGGCCTGGTCTGCACTCCGGCAATGATCGCCGCTGCCCCGGCCTCATGCTGGAGGATATGGCTCTCCTCCCCCAAGATCACCTCGCTCCCCCGGGGGCACCAGGTAAAGAGGGCTAATTGGTTCCCAAAGGTCCCGGAAGGCACAAAGACCGCAGCCGCTTTTCCCAACAGCTCCGCCCCCAGGTCCTCAAGCTCCTGTACTGTGGGGTCATCCCCATACACATCATCTCCCACCACTGCCGCCGCCATGGCCTCGCGCATGGATTCGGTGGGCTGTGTTACCGTATCGCTCCGTATATCAATCATCCGTATGCTCCGCGAATTCCATACCGGTATCCCAAGCCCCCTGGTCGGCCATGCTGATCCGTAGACCCCTGAGGGGGAGCCGTGCATAGCAGGTCGATGGTATGCGCCAGAACCCGGGAAAGAACCGCAAGACCAATTTCAGGAGTGATGATAACTCCCCTCGGCCCCTGCCAGCGCGGTGTTTTACGCGGACCAATCCCCGGGATAATCCGGTCACCCTGCTTTTCCTGAGGAAGGATCCTTTCTACACCCTGAACCTGTTCTCTCGTACGCATCGCATCCTCCCGTATGCCGAGCATACCATATCATTCCCCTTTGCGGAAGTGCTTTTCCAGAGAAACCCAGAGCCGGCGCATATAAACAAAAGGGTCCGCGAATGACGCGAATTAACGCGAATTATGGAAGGACCACCGTGCTTAATGCGCAAAAATGAGCGGGTATAACGATAAAAAATCCACCGATTACGCGGGTCCTTAACGGATTTTAGCGCGTGATTCTTTCTTAATCCGTGTAATTCGCGTAATTCGTAGACAAAAATTGTTATGTGCGCTCGCCATGCTTCATCAACGATGATGGGGGTAAACTGAGAATTGCCGGCGCTTGACAAGGTCCTATGCCCACCCCTATACTCAGTCTATTAAAAAGGAGGAGTAGTTACACCTGCGGTTGCCAACAGCCGGTGTTATAGAAACTATGAAATGGATAGTTCTTGCCCTGGCAGTACTCATGTATGCCCTGATCGTCATCTTTCCCACGAGAAAATCCTACAGTTCTCTGGGGGCTGCGTTACTCATGATCCTCCTGGGTGTGGTAAGCCCGCAAGCAGCCCTGGGGGAACTTATCAACTGGAATGTGCTCATGATTTTCGTGGGCAGTCTCGTGATTGCGGAACTGTTCATCTACTCCCGGGTACCTGCGGTGCTGGCGGATTCCCTCGTAACCTATTCCCCCCATGTGGGGATCGCTATTGTGGCTATCCTTATGATGACCGGTATCATCTCCGCATTTGTGGAAAACGTGGCCACCGTCTTGGTCATGGCGCCCATTGCCTTGGCGCTGTGTACCAAGCTGAAACTGGACCCCACCTACTTTATGGTCGGCCTGGCGATGATGGCGAATCTACAGGGAACCGCCACCCTGGTGGGGGATCCTCCTTCCATGATCTTCGCGGACCAGGCCCATTACGGGTTCAATGATTTCTTCTTCTTCCAGGGAAAGCCCTCCATCTTTTTCGCGGTCCAAATAGGTATGATCGCCGGCTCCGTGTTTTTCTATCGCTTCTTCGCGAAAAAGGGAGGACAAAAGATAGATCTGGAACGGGAACAAATCCTGAGCCTGATTCCCACCGCGCTCCTCGTCCTGATGATTGGAGGCTTGGCCCTCGCTTCCTTTGTATACGGAGGAATTTCCCTGTTTTCAGGACTGCTGGTCGTGGTTTTGGGCCTGGTAGGACTGCTCTGGTATTGGTTTATCCGCCAGGAAGGGGCGCAGAAAGCCTGGTCCTTGGTAAAAGGGCTGGACTGGGATACGGTACTGTTCCTCATCGGCATCTTCGTGGTGGTGGGAGCCATAGCCGATGTGGGTATCCTGGATGATTTTGCGGGTTTTCTTTCCCGGATCGTGGGAAACCACGTCTTTCTGGGATTTTGCATCATCCTAGTGGTTTCTACCCTTATTTCAGGGTTTGTGGATAATGTCCCCTATATCATCGTCATGCTCCCGGTGGCGAGTACCTTATCCCAAACCCTTTCCCTCTTGCCGGAGCTTTATATGTTCGCCCTCCTCATTGGTTCCTGCATGGGGGGCAACCTTACCCCCTTCGGCGCTTCCGCCAATGTGGTTTCCGTGGGGATCTTACGGAAGCAGGGAGTAGCAATCAATTTCGGGCAATGGCTCAAGATCAGTGTGCCCTTTACCCTCATTACGGTGGCGGCTTCCGCGGTCTTTATCTGGGCAGTGTGGCGAAATTAAGACCCAGTACGTTTACAGGATCAATACAGTAACCCATGAACCACCCGAGTATACGGTAATCGCTATAAGAGTACGCAATGATTTCCGGATAAGGCTGTTTAGGTGTGTGCCTTTCCAGCCTGATTGAATGGAAATCCAGGCCCGAGAATGCTTCCGCCATATTCTCCTCCCCGTGTTTTAAGCGTTAGGGGATAGCGAAAATCGGCGGAATGGAGGCGCTTGAGCCCCCTTTGTGAAGGATCGCGTATACCTGGATAGTTACCAATTTTCTTTGAATCCCGCGGCGGCTGAATAGCGCTTGAGGGCAATACCTCAAGCAGTCGGGTAGAACTGGAAACCAGGCGAGGCGGTTCAATCGTCAATCGCGCCGTACACGGTTTGGAGGAAGCGTCTGGCCAGGTCTTCCAGGGAGCCGGGGATGCGCTGAATCATAAACACCGCCACGAGTTCTTCTTCCGGGTCTACGCAGAAAAAGGTACCCAGCATACCGTCCCAGCCCCATTCGCCGTAAGAGCCGTTAAGTCCCGCGGCGGCAATGTCGGTCATGGAGCGGACCCCCAGGCCGTAACCATATCCCCGCTGGGCCGCAAAACCAAAGGCCCTGATATGCGCGGGATTGACGTGCTCCTTCCGGATAAGCTCGATGGTTTTACGGGAAAGGAGGCGGTACCCGTCGAGCTTTCCAAAGTTGAGGAGGAGATTACCGTAACGGCCCACATCGTCCAGCGTGGAAGCAAGGCCGCCTCCGCCGGATTCGAAGGCAGGGGCCTCGCGGTATTCGCCGGGGTCAGTGGCAAGGCTGTGTATTTCCATAAGCCCTTTTTCGGTAAGCTGATAGGCCCTGGCAAGCCGACCCTGTTTTTCCTCCGGCACGCAGAAGGCGGTATCCTTGAGCCCCAGGGGCAGGAAAACCGTCTCCTCCATGTATTCGCCAAGGCGCTTCCCGGAGATCACTTCGACAAGCCGGCCCAGGACATCGTGGGAAAAGCCGTATATCCAGCGCTCTCCGGGGTGGAAGCAGAGCGGGGCCCTCGCCGCCGCGTCTACGATCTCCGCGGTAGTAGCGCCGCCCGCCTTGGAGAAGCGCTCCAGGATTGCCGAGAGCGCACGGGAACTGAAGCTTTCCGAGCCCGGGTAGGGGATGCCTGAACTCATGGTAAAGAGATGCTCAAAGCTCATGGGATTTTTTGCGGGAACGAGGTTCACGATTCCCCGTTCGTCATGTTCGGCCACATGCATGTCTTTGTAGGCGGGGAGATATCCGGCTATCGGCTCTTGCAGCTTGAAGAGACCCTGCTCGTAGAGGGTCATGGCCGCCGCGACCGTAAAGGTTTTTGTCATAGAGTAGATCCGGAAGATGGTATCTTCCTCCATGGGAAGCCTGTTTCTCATGTCCCGCATCCCGAAAGCTTTCCGGTACGCCGTCCTTCCACGCCTTGAGATCAGCGCCCCGGCTCCGGAAACCTGCCCCGTATCCACTAGGCGCCGCAAATACGCGTCTGTATTCCCAAGCCGTTTGGGGCAGAAACCGCTGCCCTTGATATCTGTTTCCATAATAACCTCGTTGTTATCAATATAAGTTGATCTGGTTCCAAAATTGGTTATTGCGGACCGACGGTCCGATGGAACCAGTTCTTGCAGTTTCTCAGGCTAAAGCCAGTGTGCAAGCGACGGGAAAATTATACCCGCTCGAACCAGGAAATACTAGACTCTTGCATCCGGTAAGAAACCAACTAAGGGAGTGGTTTCTTATAATACACCGCATAATTATGTAGAAAGAGGGGTAAGGGGCTAAAGTAATCCCTTATTATAAAATGACTATTCAATTAGAGCATAACGTGGTATATATGGAGGCACAAGAAGGAGGTGGACGATCATGACTATGAAAGCATATCAAAACAAATGCGGGACCGAGGAAGCCTGCCGCGTATACCGGTACGAAAAGCGGTGGCCGAACGGTTTTATGGGTCCCCCATGCGGTCACCCGGAACACGTTGACCTAAAAAGCCACAACCAATAGCAGTGCAAAAAATGCACGCACCAAACGACGGTGACCGCGGGAACGATCAGGGAAAAAACACGGACACCCCTGACCCCGTGGTTCTGGGCGATGTACCGCGTCGCAGCGGACAAACGCGGATTCAGTGCGGTGGCACGGCAACAGAACCTAAGGGTTGCCTAGCTCACGGCATGGACGATGGTGCACACCATTCGGTTCGCGATGGGCGAACGGGACAAAAAGTACCTCTTGAACGGTATGGTTGAGATGGACGGCAGTTTTTTCGGCGCCGCCACGGAAGGCCGTAACCGTGGGCGCGGGACCGAGCAAACTGCTGTCTTGGTTTCCGTTTCCCTTACGGACCGGGGCACGCCGAACTATGCGCGGATGCACGTCCTTGAAACGGTGGATGGCAAAGCCGTGACGGGGTTTTCCAAGGCGCACATCGGATCCGGCTCCGAAA
>JAISPY010000288.1 GCA_031274565.1 Treponema sp. | reverse complement strand
TACAGGGAAATAACCTTACCATCAGAGCTGAATGGTGCGGTATGTATAGGATATGAAGCGGTATACTTTTGTACAGTAGGATCACACAGTATGGACTTCCCCTGATTTGGCGGACCGGTATGCTGTACTTGAAAACTGCTGCTCTTACCTCTGGTAACTATCTACTTTTCTCCCCTGACAACCGCTCCCCAGGAAAGCATGCGGGTTATTTGAAAGGGTTTTGGATACCGACCCCAGGGGCGGTGAAAAGTGTCGGGGATATGGCATTTTCTCCGCGCTTACGGAAAAACAAGCGCCCGATACCATACAAAACATTACCGTTGAGGCTGAGAGGATTCGAACCTCCGACCTTCAGATCCGCAATCTGAAGCTCTATCCAGCTGAGCTACAACCTCAATTGTTACGGAGCAGGGGGGATTCGAACCCCCGGTACCCTTGCGGGGCACAACTCCTTAGCAGGGAGCCCGATTCGGCCGCTCTCGCACCGCTCCAAACGTATCACCGCCCTTTCACCCGGGGAGGTGAAAGATCGCATCTTTTTACCTACGGAGCAAGGGGGATTCGAACCCCCGGTACCTGACGGCACAACGGTTTTCAAGACCGCCTCCTTCAACCACTCGGACACCGCTCCAGTAGGTTTTAAACATAGCTAATCGAAAAAATAATGTCAAGCGGTAAACCCGACCGGTACTTGAAAATTGTACCAAAAACCATGATTATTAGACTATGCGAGCTATGGCATAGAGAACAGCGTCAATCTAACGGATGGAGGGTATATGAAACAGATATGTGATGTATGCGGGTATGTCTACGATCCCGCTCAAGGGGATCCGAGCAGCGGCATTAAGCCGGGGACCGCGTTTGAAGACCTGCCCGATGACTGGGTGTGTCCCACCTGCGGAGTTGGGAAAGGATCTTTTTCTCCGGTTTAAGCACGATCGGGGCACTGCCGTCTCCTTATGTCCAGGGACGGCAGTCCCAGCAATCAGCGGGAGGTTTTATGCTTTCAAGAGAAGATTTTGTATTTACCATCGGGTATGACGGTCCGGTGGCGGTGGTGGATAGCCAGGCTAAACAGCGTTATGGCAGTCTTTCGACCCGGGAATTGGCTGAAAAGGGGTTTTTCCGGGCGGCCTATGCCTCAGCGGTATACGCCCATAATCAGGAGGAGGTGAAACTGGTGACGGAGATCTACCACCACATCGCCGGAGCCGGGTATGAGGAAAAAACCGTGGACGCCCCGCTGGATAGGCTCTTCGGGGTCTTCCCGGTAGAGGTGCAGCGTTCCATAGCCCTGTAAGCCTCGGTTCCTCTTTCCTTTTATAGTACGATTTACGATATTTAACATATAATTTCTATGGTTTCCCTCAGCAGCAGGCGGTGGTTGTGTAAAATCGGCATCGAATCATGCTCGTAGTACCATAAAAGGGTGGCTGTATGTCAGAACAAAGTGTCGTACCTATTGATCAAATTCTTCCTAATAAATTACCCCTGGTGGCTCTCATGGGGCGCCCTATCTTTCCGGGGATTTTTACCCCTATCATGATCGGTAACCCCACGGATGTGAAGGTTATTGATGACGCGGTGGCCCGAGACGGCCTTATCGGACTGGTGATGCTGGCAAATGAGAGCGAAACCCCTACCATTACCGATCTGTACAAGGTGGGTACGGTCGCTAAGATCGTCAAGAAGATCAACCTTCCAGACGGAGGGGTGAATATATTCATATCCACCTTGAAACGGTTCATGATAAAGAAGACCTTAAACCCGGTGAACCCCATCGTAGGCGCAGTGGAGTATCTGGATGATGAGGAGGACGATACCAGCGAGGTAAAAGCCCTCACCCGGGCGCTGATAAGCGAAATGAAGCAGATTTCCGAGAACAATCCCCTCTTTTCCGAAGAAATGCGCCTCAACATGATCAACATCGATCATCCGGGGAAGATCGCGGACTTTATCGCCAGCATCCTCAACATCGATAAGGCGGAGCAGCAGAAGATCCTGGAGGTGCTCAATGTCCGTAAGCGCATGGAGCAGGTCTTGGTCTTTATCAAGAAAGAGCAGGAGCTGCTGCGTATCCAGAAACGGATTCAAAAGGAGATCAACGAAAAGATCGAGAAGTCCCAGCGGGATTATTTTCTCAAAGAGGAACTCAAGGCCATCAAAACCGAATTGGGGATGACCACCGACGCCAAAAGTTCCGAGTACCAGCGATTCAAGGACAAACTGGATGCCTTTCATTTTACCGGGGAAATCAAGGAGGCTGTGGAGCAGGAGCTTGAGAAATTCAGCCTCATGGACCCCAATTCCGGGGAATTCATCATCACCCGGAACTATCTGGATACGATTGCGAACCTTCCGTGGAATGAGCCTGCTCCGGAGCAGTTCGACCTCCACCTGGCCCAGAATATTTTGGAAAACGACCATTACGGACTTAAAGATGTGAAAAGCCGTATCGTGGAATACCTGGCGGTCCGGAAACTCAAGCAGGATTCCAAGGGTTCCATCGTATGTCTGGTTGGCCCCCCGGGGGTGGGCAAAACTTCGGTGGGTAAGTCCGTGGCCCATGCCCTGGGCAAGGAGTTCTTCCGGTTTTCCGTAGGGGGTATGCGGGACGAGGCGGAGATCAAGGGGCATCGCCGTACCTATATCGGGGCTATGCCGGGGAAGATCCTCCAGGGGCTTAAGATCGTCAAGACCAAAGACCCGGTTTTCATGATCGACGAAATCGATAAGATGGGGGTGAGTTTTCAAGGGGATCCTGCCAGCGCGCTCCTGGAAGTCCTGGACCCGGAGCAGAACAACAGCTTCCGGGATCATTACCTGGACCTTCCCTTTGACATTTCCTATATCTTCTTCATTGTTACCGCTAATACACTGGATACTATTCCGGTTCCCCTCATGGACCGGATGGAGATCATCCAGCTTCCGGGCTACATTGACACGGAAAAGCTGGAGATCGCCAAACGCTACCTGGTTCCCAAGAGCCTGACGAAGAACGGCCTCAAGAAGCAGCAGGTCAAATACACCCGGGAATCGCTGCTCTACATTGCCAATGGGTATGCCCGGGAAGCGGGGGTGCGTAATTTTGAGAAGAACCTGGATAAGATCCACCGCAAGCTGGCAAAACAGATCGTGGAAACCGAAGAAGCTACGGTAAAACCCGAAGAAAAACCAGAAACCGAGAAGTTTATCATTGATAAAAAACTTATCGAGAAACACTTGGGTAAACCCTTGTTTCCTGAAGGGGAAGTTAAGAAGGCGGATCGGCCTGGCATGTCCGTAGGTCTCGCCTGGACCAGCATGGGCGGGGATACCCTGGTGATCGAGGCCGCCTCAGTGCCGGGTAAGGAAGGATTTACCTTAACCGGCAAGATGGGGGACATCATGAAGGAATCCGGGGCCATTGCCATGACCGTGGCGCGCAAACTGGGAACCGAACGGTATGGCATTGACGCGGCCTGGTTTGAGAAAAACCACATCCACCTGCACATCCCCGAAGGGGCTACTCCCAAGGACGGTCCATCTGCGGGGATCACCATGGCCACAGCCCTGTTGTCCTTGCTCCGGAACAAAACCATCACGGATAAGCTGGCGATGACCGGGGAGTTGAGCCTCACCGGGCAGGTGCTTCCCATTGGCGGGCTTAAGGAAAAGACCGTAGCGGCCCGACGGAACAAGTCCCGGCACATCATCATACCCAAGCAAAACCTACGGGATCTGGACGATATCCCTGAGATTGTGAAGAAAGGCATTGAGTTCCACCCAGTGGAACGGTTTGAGGAGGTATTGGCCCTGGCTTTGCCGGATTAGGGCAGTCATCTCCGCGGCTGGAACCTGCTTTCCTCCCGCCACGCTTTCCTGCGCCTCCTGTCCGGTATATACGCCTTCGGTGGCATTCCTTTCATCCGCGGTATAGTGAGTATAGGGCATCGTCAACCTCCGTTGAATTGGTTTCGCAACTTCATTCTATCGGATTTGACGATGCCTTTTCTATGCTTCTTTTCTTCCTCACTTCAGATTTGAATTGGCCAAGGTATTTATTGATATAATATTGTACGCTAATAATTAATCCTTCTTTTTTGATACGTTTTATTATTCCATAAATTTTTACGAAAATATTTATTCGTCTATAAAAGCTAGTAATAGTTTTCATCCAATAGGGTATATCAATATGTTGTGGGCATCGTCGAACACATTGTTTACATTGAATACACAAATGTGCCTGTTTCCCTATTCCAAGTATACCATACCTAAAGAAAAAATCCTGTATCGCCTCCTTTTTATATTTTCCTTGTTGGTTGTAATTATTATAAACACCAAATACCCCTGGTATATCAACGCCTTGGGGACAATCCATACAGTACCGACACGCAGTACAGGGGATTATTAATAATTTTTTATAAATTGTTAAAGCATTTTCGATAATTTCACGTTCTGAATTGTTAAGTGGATTAAATCGTTCAAAGGTTTTTATGTTATCTTGTAATTGATCAAAATTTGACATACCACTTAATACGGTCAAAACTTCGGGAAATGAGGCAGCATACCGAAGGGCCCATGAGGCAATACTAACTTCAGGATTTGCGTTATGAAATAATTCTCTCGATTTTTTACACAGTACCGCTAACATTCCACCACGTACTGGTTCCATTACCGTTATAGGGATTCCTTTCTCCTTAAGAATTTGATACTGCATTTTTGCATTCTGAAGTTCCCAATCCATATAATTGAGCTGAATTTGCACAAAATCTACATCATATTTATTAAGGACTTCCTTTAATAAATCAGGCGCATCATGAAAAGAAAAACCAATATGCCGAATAAAACCTTGTCGCTGTTTTTCTTTTAAAAAATCATATATATGATACTTTTCCGAAATCACTATAGAAGTTTTATTAACATTGTGAAGTAGGTAAAAATCGAAAAAATCGACCTTGCATTTTTTTAGTTGGTCGTGAAATATATGCTCCAGCTCTCTTTCTGATTTCAAGCCACCTAAGGGCATTTTTGTTGCTAAATTAAATTTATTCCGGGGATATTTTGATAATAGTTCTCCAAGACAAGTTTCTGATGTTCCATTATGGTAATAATAAGCAGTATCAAAATAGTTTACACCGTGGGCAATTGCATAATCAACCATTTCCTGCAGCTTGCATTGGTCAATTTCTTGTCCACCATCTACAACCGGCAATCTAAAACCACCAAAACCAAGTAAAGAAATGTATTCATTACTATTTTTATAGTTTCTAGTTGCTATAGTGTTGGGTGTTGGGTGTTGGGTGTTGGGTGTTGGGTGTTGGGTGTTGGGTGTTGGGTGTTGGGTGTTGGGTGTTGGGTGTTGGGTGT
>JAISPY010000236.1 GCA_031274565.1 Treponema sp. | reverse complement strand
AAAATGCTCTGCGTCTATCCTGCCCATTGAAGCGCTTGTATTTTTATACTAGAGTAGAGTAAGATACTAGACAGTGATGGATCATCGCTTGCGTATTGAGCGGCTTCACTAAAATCGCTATGTATGGAGTTTTTTATAGATGACAATACTCGGTGTGGTACTGCTGGTTTTTTTTATTGTGGTGGCAATCCTGCTGGTCCTCTTGGTCTTGGTACAGAATGAGGAAGGGGATAGTTTGGGAGGTATTTTTGCCGGAGGGAGCTCCTCCGCATTCGGGTCCCGTTCCGGAAACGTGCTCACCCGGGCTACGTCGATCCTGGGGGCCTTGTTCTTGGTGCTGAGTTTCGGTCTCGCGCTGGTGAACCGGAGCCCCGGGGATTCCGGCGTGGAATCCGCAGCCCGGCAGCTCTCCAGCGACGTAGACCGAAATTGGTGGCAGGAACCAGAGGCCGCCCCGGTTGAAGAGACCCCTCCAGGGGAACCATCGAGTCTCCAAAGTCCCGCTGAAGAAGCGCCTGCATCGGAAGTGCCTCAAGAGCCAAGCGCCCCAGAGTTGGATGCCGGAACCGCTGAATAGCGGTTCAAGAGAGGACCCTATGTTTTTATATGAGTTATTTCCTCCGGAGCTAATCAAGGTTGGCTTAGAAGCGGAGGATAAGGACGAAGTCTTTGAGGAACTGGTGGATTATTTTTGCCAGGTCTATCGATCCGGCGCTCGTGAGGAGATGCTTGAAGCGTTGCGGGTCCGGGAAATGAAAATGTCTACGGGTATTCGGAAAGGCATTGCGGTTCCCCACGGGCAGACCAATGCGGTTGAGCGTATTTATGGGGTCTTGGGTATTTCAAAGCAGGGGATCGAGTACGATGCCCTGGATGGAGAGCCGGTGTACCTGGTGTTTATGATCGTTACTCCCCATAAGGATTCGGAAAAACATCTGCGACTCTTAAAACGCTTGGCCCAACTATTGGATAATGGAGATTTCTTTCGGGACCTGGTTGCTCAGAAGGATGCCCAAGGCGCTTCGGGAGTCATCAAAAAGTATGAGGATATGCTCCTCGCCTTGGATTAAGGCATCGATCACCCGGCTAGGGGTTACGGGGGTAGGGTGTATATGAGGGAACAACCGGTTCTGCGGCATTTATTACAGATGGAAACCGAAGCCGCTGCGCTTGTGGACGATGCTCAGGCGGAAGCGGATCGGCGTCTTGCGGAAGGGGAGAAGCAAAACCGCAGACGCTACGATGAACGGTATGGCCGGGAAGCTGCGTCTATTGACGCGGAATATGCCCAAAAACGCGCCGAGGCGCAAGCGGCCTATCAGCGGGAACTGGATGCGTATCGGGAGAGTCTCCAGGGAATGATCTGCCATGGAGACCGGTTTTCGGCCCTGGTTACAGCGGCGCTTTCCCGGAGCGGCCTGCCGGTGAAGGAACCCTAGGTGCTGGGAGCGGGGGAACGGGCCTACGGCTATGCCAAGGCATGCGGGATCATCGGAAAATCCTTTGTGGGGAAACGGATCGCCGGACTTGCCGGGGTGAGCAGGCTTGCCGAACTTGACCGGCTGCTCTTTCCCCAATCCGACCGGGAGCTTCCTGAACGGGAACTGCTGGTTGATCTGGAAGATCGCATCATCAAGCGGTCGGTGCGGCAGATCATCGCGATGGTTGACATCTTTGCAAAGCCGCCGCGCCTGTTTGTTCAGCTTATTCGCGGTTATGAATACGGGGACATGAAGGTGGTCCTCGATGCCTTGGCCGCAGGAGAAGAAAAAAGCCCCGGGTTCACCGATATAGGCCGGTTCAGGACCGTTGCCTTTGAAGCCTATCCCGATGTGGAGGCTATGGTGAAGGGAACTGAGTTTGCGTGTTTTCTCAAGGAACTACGCTCCTTTACCCAAAGGCCGCAGCGGTCCCCCCAGGATACGGTGGTCCTGCAAACCAAGATGGATACCCAGTACTACACCGCCCTGTGGAAGGACCTCCGGGCCTTGTCAAAAAAGGACCGCAGGGCTATTGAACATATCCTCTATGAAGAAATCGTCCTGCGAAATGCGGTGTGGGCCTTGCGGCTGCGGACCTATTACGACCTATCCCCCGAGGCGATCCAGGAAAAACTCATCGCCCCGGAATCCAAGCGCTTCCTGGCCTCGGCGGAAGCTTCCCTTTCCCTGGCCCTGGATAACCGGAGCGACTGGGCGCGGTGGAAATACGCATCCCTGCTCAATCCTGAAAAACCGAACGAGCATTGGAAGGCGGACCCTCGCTATCTGCAGAACGCCGCTTCAGAATACCTGTACCGCTTGGCCCGGGCCTCCTTTCACCGCCGGCCTTTTTCCATGGATTCGATCTTTTGCTTTATCAAGCTTAAACAATTTGAAGAGGCCCTCTTGACCAGTGTTGCCGAAGGCCTGGGTATGGGTATGTCAAGCCGGGATGTGCTTGCCCTGCTGGAGGTAGTATCATGATACGGCCCCGGAAGATGAAGCAAATCGAATTGACCGTGCTTGAACGGGATGTGGACACGCTGATCGCGTTTTTGGGCCACCGAGGGGTGATCCAGGTTTCTCTTGACCCCGAAGATACGGCTGATGTATCGCTGGTTAAGCAGACCGGGGCTGCTCGAGCCCGGGAGGAGGCCCACTACCAGCACATCCAAGAGCAGCTTGAAACGCTCAAAACCGCTGCGGCGTATCTGGGGATTGCGGTACCCAGCGAACCGGAGGAGACCAGTGTGCTTCCCGGACCTGAGGAGGAAGCCCTGCTGCAGGAGATCAGCGCGGTCGTGGCTGCGGTAAAGGATCAGGAAGCGGAACTTATCCAGGAACGGGAGCACCTGGAAGCCACCTTGAACGAAGCCCGTGCCTTTACCAATCTAAACGCGCCCTTTAGCGCCTTGGATCAGCTTTCCTATTTGACCCTCCGGGTAGGGCGGCTGGATCCTCAGGGACAAATCGAGCTTAAGGAAAGCCTGGCGAACCGGGCGGTGATCGTCCCCTTGGAGGATGACCGGATATTGGCGGCGGCTTCCCGAAAGGGCCGGTTCGCCCTGGATTCGGAACTCAAGAAACTCGCCTTTGTTCCCCTGGCCATTCCTGAAGGGTATCAGCGGATTCCGCCGGAACTGCTTACCGGGCTTGAGCTTAGGCTTCGAGCGGTAAACCAGGACCTGCGAGGCCTTGGGGAGCGTAAGGAACATACGGGGGATGACTATGGACCTAAGCTCTGTTTTTTGGTGGGTTCCTATCGTATGGCCGCCATTGCCGCGCAGCTCAAGGGTAAGCTGGTGGTTTCCCGGAGCCTGTACCGCTTATCTGGCTGGGTGCCTGCGGATGCTCTGGAAAGTCTGGTGGCGGAATTGACCCACCTCATCCAGGGCAGAGTGGCGGTACGGGCCTTTGACCCGGATGAAATTGCAACCGTCAAAGAAGGCAAGGAAAAAGTACCGGTTTTGCTCAAACACGGCCCCTTTGTGCGGAGCTTTGAAGGGGTGGTCTTTTCCTACGGAGCGCCCCTCTACGGAACTATCGATCCTACCCCTTTTGTGGCGGTGTTCTTCACCGTCCTCTTTGGGATCATGTTCGGGGATATGGGGCAGGGTTTGGTGCTGCTCCTCTTAGGGGTTCTCTCGGGTAAACGGGGCGTCAAGACCTTCGCAGGGCTGCGGGCGTATTCGACTCCCCTGGTAGCGGTAGGGTGCGCCTCCATGGTGATGGGGCTGTTGACCGGCACGGTTTTTACCAACGAGGAGCTTTTGATAGGGTTTACCCAGAGGGTACTGGGCTTCTTCATGGGGCTTACCGGACAAACCGGAGCGCCTCCTGAGCGTATACTCTCCCTCATGCCAGATGCGGATAACCTAGTCAAGCTCTTTTATTTCTTCGGCTTCACCGTGGGGGTGGGAATTCTGCTCACCTCCATCGGGCTGTGGGTTAATATCATCAACCAGATCATCCTTAAAAACTACGAAAAAGCCTTCTTTTCAAAAACAGGAATAGCCGGAGTGATCCTATTCTGGTATGCGCTGTTTATCGCTATCCGCTGCCTTCTGGGGGGGCATTTTGCCTCCTTTGATCTGGTGGGCCTTTTGGTTCCGGGGCTTTGTATTTTCTTTGGTCCCGTGATCTGGCATCTCATTACTCGGGAACGGCCCATCCTGGCTGAGGGCTTGATGGTTTTCATAATGGAAGGGTTTGTGGAAATCCTGGAGACCCTCTCGACCTATATCTCTAACACCGTGAGTTTTCTGAGGGTGGGGGCCTTTGCCCTTTCCCATGGGGTGCTCTCGTTTATTGTCTTTACCCTTTCCGGCATGGTGTCCCATTTGACCGGGGGGGGGCTGTTTTCCCTGCTCATCATGATCCTGGGGAACACGGTGATCATACTTCTTGAGGGAATGATCGTCGCCATTCAGGTGGTACGTCTTCAATATTACGAGTTTTTCAGTAAATTTTTTACCGAAACCGGGGTGGAATTTGCTCCTTTCCGATTTCGGAAGGAGGGTAAGTTATGAAACGGGTTAGTATCGTGCTTATGCTGGTATCCGCTTCACCGATGTTGATTTTTGCTCAGGAGGCCCAGGGTACCGGGGATGGGGCTTCCGCGATATGGAAGTATATTGCCGCGGCTTTGGCGGTGGGCATCTCTTGTATTGCCGGGGGTATTGCGGTGGGCCAGATTGGGGCCGCGGCCATGGGGGCCATGAGCGAAAACCCTGAGCTTTCGGGGAAGGCCCTGCCCTATGCGGGTCTTGCCGAAGGGATATGTCTCTGGGGCTTCCTGGTGGCATTGCTCATCCTGGTCCTCAACTAACGCGTGGAATTTTTTTTTATCGGTGACCCGGAATTGGTGACCGCGTTCCGCTTTATTGGGATACACGGCCAGGTGGTGGTCAATGCTGAGGGGGCTTTGGCCGCGTTCAGGGGGATCACCCGGCAGGGTACTGAAATCGCCGGGGCGGGTTTAGGGCAAATGGAAAAAATTGAGCATTGCCATATCTTGATCGTCACCGAGGAAGTAGCCGACTGGCTGGGGGATATCCTGGTCCAATGGCAATTATCGGATCAGTACCCCCTGGTGGTGGAGGTTCCCGGTATGATGGGTAAACTGCCCGGACGGAAGACCCTGGTGGAATCCATCCGGGAGGCCATCGGAATTCATGTATAACCAACGAGAGCAGGACAGATAGGTATGGAAGAATTGCAATCCACTGAACTATTAGACCGGGAGATCCTGGAGGACGCCCGGAAAAAGGCATATCGCATCCTCAAGTCTGCGGATGAGGCGGTGAAAGCGGGGGACGCCGCCTGGGAGCGGAAAACCGACGCCGCCATCGCGGGGCTCAGGCAGAACTATGCGGAGGACTTCGAAAAAACAAAGCAGGAGATCCGGGCCCGGCTTATCCTGGATAAGCGGCGGATTCGGGTGGAAAAAATCGAGGGCTTGCTGGGGGAGGCTATGGATGCCTATTTCCACGGGCTTCCCCGGGAGACCCTGCTTTCCCTGTTGACCGGAGAGCTACAGCGGCTGGAAGCGGAAGTCCGGGAAGCCGGGGAACCGGTTTCCGGGTTCAGGGTGCAATGCGGGGGGCTAAGCGACGAGGAGGCTGCAGGGCTGCTTACCGCCAGTTTTCCGCCGGGAACCTGGACCCAGGAGAAGGCTGCCGCAGGCACCGGGCGGGAGGCGCGCTTCCCCTGGGTGGAGGCGGATGCTCCGCTGGTACGGATTACCGCTTCTATTACCGAGCTGGGGAAAACCCTCTTGCAGGATAAGCGGGCGGAACTGGTGGAGGCGCTCTTGGGACCAGCGGCGATCATGCCCGAGGGAGCGCTATGATCGAAGGCCGGGTACAGCGTATCGCGGGTCCCATCATCAGGGTTGCGGGGTTGAGCGGGGCCGGACTGTTTGATGTGGTAGAAGTGGGGGAAAAGCGTATCATCGGGGAAGTGGTGCGCCTGGAAGGAACTGAAGCGGTGATCCAGGTCTATGAGGATGATACGGGGATGCGGATCGGCGCGGCTGCATCCTCCACGGGCAGGCCCCTCTCGGTACGCCTGGGACCAGGACTCATCGGTACGATCTATGACGGGATCCAGCGGCCTCTGGAATTCCTTTTCAAACAGTCCGGAGCCTTCATGGACCCCGGCGCCCGCGGGGAGCCGCTAGACGCTTCCCGGTTGTGGAGGTTTACCCCGGATCCGGGACTGGCGGAACAGATCGCTCGCGGAGCACTGCCCGAGGTTCGTCCGGGCGCGGTCTTGGGTACGGTACAAGAAACCGCACGGATCCAGTGCAAGATCATGGTTCCCCCCAATTTTCAGGGAGGAACCCTCATGGAGCTGGTCCCGGAGGGGGAATATACCTGTGACGCGGTGATAGGACGGACTGCTCAGGGAGAGGAGATACCCTTGGCCCACTGGTGGCCTGTGCGGACTCCCCGGCCCAATGGGAAACGGCTTGCGCCGGATGAGCCACTGGTTACCGGGGAACGGGTGATCGACGTGTTTTTCCCCCTATCCAAGGGCGGAACCGCGGCCATTCCCGGGGGCTTTGGTACGGGCAAAACCATGACCCAGCATGCCATTGCCAAGTGGTGCGACGCGGATGTGATCATCTACATCGGCTGCGGGGAGCGGGGGAACGAGATGACCGATGTGCTCACCGAGTTCCCCCATCTCATCGATCCCCAAACCGGCCGATCCCTCATGGAACGAACCATCCTCATTGCGAATACCTCTAACATGCCCGTAGCTGCCCGGGAAGTTTCGATCTATACCGGGGTAACCCTGGCGGAATTCTACCGGGATATGGGCTACCATGTGGCGATCATGGCGGATTCCACCAGTCGCTGGGCTGAGGCCCTGCGGGAACTGTCCGGTCGTATGGAAGAAATGCCCGCAGAAGAGGGCTTTCCCGCGTATCTTCCCACGCGGCTTGCAGAATTCTACGAGCGGGCAGGCCGGGTCCGTACCCTTTCCGGCGCGGAGGGTTCGGTTTCCATCATCGGTGCGGTATCGCCTCCAGGGGGGGATTTTTCCGAGCCGGTAACTCAGCACACCAAGCGCTTTATCCGTTGTTTCTGGGCCTTGGACCGGGACTTGGCCAATGCCCGGCATTACCCGGCGATCAGTTGGCTCGACAGTTATTCCGAGTATGCGGAGGAGGTGAAACCCTGGTGGGAACGGGTGAATCCTGCTTGGCCGCAGGTTAGGCAGCAAGCTCTGGACCTCCTCAAGAAAGAGCAACGGCTCGCTGAGATCGTCCGCCTGATTGGGCCTGACGCCTTGCCCGATGATCAGCGGCTCATCCTCCTGACCGCGGAGATCATCAAGGATGGTTTCTTACAGCAGAATTCTTTTGATCCGGTGGATATGTACTGCGTTCCGAGTAAGCAGGTGCGGCTCTTGGAGCTCATCATGGAATTCCACGAGCGTGCGCAAAGATGCATCAAGCTGGGCGCGCCACTTATCAAGATCACCGCACTCAAGGGAAGTAAGGGGATGTTTTTCCTGCGGGAACAGCTTTCCCGGCTCAAGAGTGAAATAAAAAACGACGATCCCCAGGGTTTCGGGGAATTTGAAGGACATCTGCGGGGAGCCTTGGAAGAACTGGAACGGACCTACCGTACAAGGGGGGCGCTATGAAAGGGATAGCATACCGGGGGCTTACCCGGATTGAAGGGCCGGTGGTGATCACCAGCCGGAGCAAAAACGTGGGTTTTAACGAAGTGGTGGCGGTGTATGACCGGGATGGAGGCCGCCGTCTGGGCCGGGTGGTGGATATGAGCGAAGACTGGACCGCTATCCAGATCTTCGGGAGCAATACCGGCCTTTCCGCAGACGAAGCCCAGGTAGAATTCCTGGGTAGGCCCATGGAAATTCGGGTGGGGACCGGGCTTTTAGGCCGGGTCTTCAATGGTCTGGGGGAGCCGATTGATGGGTACGGGGCTATTTTTTCCTCTACCTGTCTGGATATCAACGGGCTTCCCATCAACCCCTATGCCCGGATCTATCCCCGGGACTTTATCCAGACCGGCATTTCCGCGATTGATGGGATGAATACCCTTATCCGAGGGCAGAAACTCCCGATCTTCTCCGGAAATGGCCTCCCCCATAACCGTTTGGCCGCCCAGATCGTACGGCAGGCGAAGATTTTGGCCGCAGAGGAGTCCTTTGTGGTGGTTTTCTGTGCCATGGGGGTCAAATACGATGTGGCCCGGTTCTTCCTGGAAGACTTTGAGCGGAGCGGGGTCTTGGCTAACGTTGTGATCTTCTTATCCCTGGCTGACGCTCCCTCTTTGGAACGGCTCGTGGCCCCTCGTTGCGCGCTCACTGCCGCAGAATACCTGGCGTATCAAAGGAACATGCATGTCCTGGTGGTGATGACCGACATGACCAACTACTGCGAGGCGCTCCGGGAGGTCTCTTCCATCCGGGGGGAAGTGCCGAGCCGCAAAGGGTATCCGGGCTACTTGTATTCTGACTTGGCCTCCCTCTACGAGCGAGCAGGGAAGATTGCGGGGTCCACTGGTTCCATTACCCAGATCCCCATCCTCACCATGCCCAACGACGATATAAGCCATCCCATCCCGGACCTGTCGGGGTATATCACCGAGGGGCAGATCGTGCTGGACCGGGAGCTTTCCCAGCGGGGGGTCTACCCGCCGGTGGCGGGTCTGCCGAGCCTGTCCCGGCTCATGAAGGACGGCATTGGTCCGGGTATGACCCGGGATGATCACAAGGATGTGTCCAGTCAGCTTTTTGCCGCCTATTCTAAGGTAAAACAGATCCGGAATTTGGCCGCTATCATCGGTGAAGAAGAGCTATCCGTAGGCGATAAACAGTACCTGCGCTTTGGAGAAAAGTTTGAACAGATTTTCTTGAGTCAGGGGGAATTTGAAAACCGGGATATAGACCGGACCCTCGATCTGGGCTGGACCGTACTTACCGAAATCCCCCGGGACGAGTTACTGCGGATCAAACAGGAACTGATCGAAAAGTATCTGAACCCCATTGTGGCGGCCCAGCAGGCGCCGAACCCCCTACACCGGGAGGCATCCTAAGCCATGGCGCGAGAATCCATTGCTCCCACGAAGAGCAACCTCATCAGGGTCAAGGAGCGGCTGACGACCGCGACGGAAGGGTATGAACTGCTGGAACAGAAACGGGAAATCCTGGTGATGGAGCTGATGCAGCGGATCGAGCAGGTAAAGCTCTTGGAACGGGATCTAGATGCCCAGGTTGCGGCAGCCTATCCGGCTTTAAAACGGATGCTCATCGTGGTGGGCCGGGAACGGGCGGACCGGCTTTCCCGGAACATCCGCTATCAGTTTGACCTGCGGGAGAAAAAGGTAACTGCTGCGGGGATGACCCTGCCAGGGCTGGAATTCGATATCCCTGCGGCAGCGTTGAAATACGATCCTGCTAATTCATTTGCGGAATGTGATGAAACCGTATTAGAATTCTTTAAGATGTTGAAGATTTTGACCGAACTAGCGGCGGTACGCACCATTGCATGGCGGCTTGCCCGGGAAGTCCGCAAGACCCAGCGGCGGGTGAATGCCTTGGAAAAGATGGTGATCCCCACCGCAGAGGAAACCAAAATGTATATTGAATCCGCGCTGGAAGAGCGTGACCGGGATGCGTTCTTTACCAGTAAGCTGTTAAAAAGGAAGGCCGGCAAGGAATGATGAAGCCCCTCTTTTCCAATATGGTTGTCGCGATTACCGGTTCCGACGCTTCTATCTTGGCCGCGAAGTACGCGATTGTCATGGCCAAGCTCTACCGGTGCAGGCTGACGGCAGTGTATGTGGTGGATATTGCGACCATACGGCAATTAACCCTGAGTAAGCTCTTTATCCAAGAGGAGAGTCAGGAATATGAAAAGAGCCTGGAGATGAACGGGGAACGGTATCTTGCCTTTGTAGAAGAACTGGCCCGGACCAAGGGCGTTAAGATAGAACGGGAGATCCGCCGGGGTGCAGTCTATACGGAAATTATCACTGCAGCGGAGGAGAAGAAGGCGGATATGATCATCTTAGGCGGCCTTGAGAAGGACCGCAATCCCCGGGACATCATCTCCCACGCCCACCGGGAAATCATGCTCAACGCCAAATGTTCGGTGCTGCTGGTCAAGGAACCGAACATTGACTACATTTTTAAACATGCCTAAAGGGGATAACCGTAATAAGCGCATAGCGGGGATAGGGGGATACAGAGGGGATTATGAGAATAGCGGTGATCAGCGCTCCGGCGCAGCCTGGAAGCATTCCTGACTATGTGAACGCCTTGGCAAAGGGCATGGCATCCATGGGGCATCAGGTCGATATCCTGGACGCATGGACCGAAAATGGGATCCGGCTTCCAGCCTATAAATATATCGCGGTGAGCGCCGAAGCGGTCTCGCTCTTCGGCGGAAAGATGCCCGATGCACTGCCTAAGATGCTGTCCGCAGGGAGCGGACTCATCGGCATAAAAGGGGCGGCGTTTCTTAAAAAGACCGGACCCTTTACCACCAAGGCCCTGGGAAACCTGATGCGGGCCATGGAAAAAGAGGGTATGTTGGTTAATTGGAGTGAGATCATCCTCAACGCGCCTCAGGCGGAATCCCTGGGAAAACGAATCGGGGCATGATGGGTACGGTAAAGGGTGGAAAACTACTACAGTCTGCTGGGGATAGATCAAAATTCTTCCGCTCAAGAGATCAAACGGGCCTTTCGTGAGCAGGCAAAACGGCTGCATCCGGATATTGCGGGAAAATCCGGGGAAGGGAAAATGCGGAAGCTCCTCTCCGCCTACGAGGTGCTCTCGGATCAAGAGCGGCGTTACGAATACGACCGGGTCTACAGCCGCCGGGTACAGCGGGTTGAATTTGATTACCGGAGCTTCCTGGAGTCCCAAGAGGATGATCCGGCGAGTCAGGCAAAGCTGGTTTTTTTTGACCTCCTGCACTTGGACGAGGAGCGCGCCCTCGCGGTGTGGAGAACCCAGGGAGGCTTGGGCTTCCCCATGGAGCAATACCTGAACCGGGAAGACTGGATGGACTGTACCTTTATCCTGGCGGAGGAACTGGAGAAGCGGCAGTGCTATTATGAAGCCTTTGTGCTCCTGGTGAATCTGGTTCGGGAAGAACGGCGGAAGCCCTATTTCCGGCATTTCATGAGCGACATCGAGGGCTTCTTGAAAGAGCTGGTCCGGCTACGGCTTAAAGCCTCGGTGGATGAAGAAACCTATGTGGTATGTATGGAAACGCTGTTGGAACTGGGCTTTTCCTCCCGTGATGAGGCCCGGTGGATGCGTTCCCTAGCGGAAACCCTGGTGCAGTTGGGGGATATTACCGCAGCCCGAAGGGTATTCCGGGAGGCTCTGAAGCGGGATCCGGCTTTGCCCAATGTGGTGCAGCTCCGGCGGAAACTCAACGTGTAGGGTTTCATCGGGAAAAGGGAACGAGAATCAGCTAGAGCAGCCGCTTGGTATACTCGGGCGGTTTTCTTCTTTAAAAAAGATCTGATGGGCGCGCTGACCCATCTGGATAGTTATATAAGGGGGAGCAGTGAACAAGATGTGCAAAGCAGGAACGCCATGATTCGCTTAAAGAACGAGAACCAGATCGCAGGGATCCGTACTTCCTGCCGTATGCTTTCCGCCATGTACCGGGAATTGGTTCCTCTGGTTACCCCAGGGGTTGAAACCATGGACTTGGAAAAATGGACCCGGAACTGGATCAAGAAGGCCGGCGGGAAACCTGCTTTTTTAGGGTATGGTCCCAAGGAAAATCCCTTTCCTGCGGCGCTCTGCATTTCCATAAACCATGAGGTCATCCATGGGCTTCCTTCTAAACGGCGGATCGCCAAAGGGGACCTGGTATCCTTAGACTGCGGCATTGAGCTTGAGGGCTTCATCAGCGATCAAGCGGTCACGGTTGAGGCAGGACCAGTAAGCGAAGCCGCCCATAAGCTTAACCGCATTACCCAGGAATGTCTGTATAAGGGCATCGCTGCGGCCAAGGCCGGAGACCGGCTCCTGCAGATCGCCCGTGCCGTATATGGCCATGCGGTCTCTCAGGGTTATGGGGTGGTGCATCAGTACTGCGGTCACGGGGTGGGCTTTGATCTGCATGAGGATCCCCAGGTGTCCAATCAGCCCCGGGGACCCAATCCTCGGATGCTGGGAGGACTCGTGATCGCCATAGAACCCATGATCAACCTGGGTACCGGGGAGGTGGATATGCTGGAAGACGGCTGGACCGTGGTTACCGCGGATCGGCAGCTATCCGCGCACTGGGAACACACGGTGGCAATTTTCAAAGACCATACGGAGGTCTTAACCGAACCGATTACGGTTGACTTGACAAAAGCCCAAAGGTAAAATAAAATACAAAAAATGGGTGATACCCCCTTGACAAAAAGGAGAATTTGTGTATAAAATGAAACACTCAACACTCAACACTCAACACTCAACACTCAACACTCAACACTCAACACTCAACACTCAACACTCAACACTCAACACTCAACACTCAACACTCAACACTCA
>JAISPY010000234.1 GCA_031274565.1 Treponema sp. | reverse complement strand
CTAGGGTGGTGGGGTGTTTGTCTCTGGCGGTACATTCACCATGATGACCAACAGCCCCCAAGTGTCGGGCAATACCGCCAACTCCGGCGGCGGCGGGGTGCTTGTCGCAAACGGTACGTTTTTCATGATCAACGGTACGGTATCGGGCAATACCGCTACTGCTTCCGGCTCCTACTCCGGCGGCGGTGGGGTGTATGTCACCAGTAGCGGCGCATTCTCCAAAATCGGCGGCGCTCTGTACGGCGATACCGATAACACGCATACGGGTAGTATGGAGAACACTGTTATCGGCGAAGCCAATAAGGGAAACGCGGTGTATGTGGAGAAGGGCACTAACAGCAACGCAGACGCTGATGTACATCTGGAAAAAACGGTTACGGCGGATCATAATTTGTCGGTAACCTATAGCAGCCCAGTGCAATTGCAGGAATTTAAGAATTTGACTACCGAATGGTTAGACGCCGATTAGTCTATCGCGCGGGGGCGATTCGTCCCCTGCGGTAATGTAAGAACCGGCGCTTAGGACCCGCGCACGAATAAAATGCCATGCATTCTATTCCGCACGGGTCCTAAAGGCTGTTTACAACGGTTTGGCGGTCCTGGAAATACTCCGCATTTTCAGGACCGCCAAAATGCGGGTGGAGCAGGGCGTGGAAGAACACAAACAGCGGCAGATTCGGGAGGGTGAACCGGGTTATCCCAGAACTGCCCTGCGGCGACCCTATGGTTTTTGTTTCCATGATTTCCCTCCCATAAAACTAACGTTACGTTATCATAGCATAGATCATGCCAATTTTATAAGCAATGCGACAATTTTTAATGCGCTCGCCCTGGTAACGCAGGGGAAAAATATTGATTAACCGGTGCTTGGTATGGTATCTTCAAGGCTGTGCAGGCTGTAAAACGTTTCTCTGAACCATGTATCGCCCAATTACACGCGGAAATCCAGGACGCCCATGGCAATGAAGTATTTGCCTTGGGCTTCCTGGACCAGCAGGGCCTGGTTACCAGGCTTGAGGTACTTGCCCGGGGGACCGAAGACCGGGTTCTCGCGTTGGATACACGGCTCGAAACCGCGGATGTTTTCATCCATAACCACCCTTCGGGCTTGCTTACCCCCAGTGATGCGGATCTAGCCATAGCGGCCCGGGCCGCAGAGGCCGGGGTAGGCTGTTTCATCGTGGATAACCCGGTGAAGCAGGTCTATGTGGTGGCAGAACCCATCAAAAAACGAACCCGTAAGAACCTCGATGCGGAGGCCATCATCGCCGCCCTGGAGCATGGAATAGCCCAGCGGCTTCCTGCCTACGAGAACCGCGATTCCCAGCTTGAGCTGATGCGATGTATCATCCAAGGCTTTAACCAGGATGCCCTGGTGGCGGCGGAAGCGGGAACCGGGGTGGGAAAGTCTTTTGCCTACCTCCTCCCGGCCCTGAACTTTGCCCTTGCCAATGATGAGCGGATCGTGATTTCCACGGCTACCATCACCTTGCAGCAGCAACTCTACGAAAAAGACATACCCCTGGTGGCTTCAGTACTCGAAAAGATGGAAAAGGTGGAAAAAATTGAAAAAAAGAAAAAAAAGTTCAAAGTGGTCCTCATTAAGGGACGGGGGCATTACCTCTGCCGCCGCCGGCTTGAGGAGGCGCTCCAGGAACAGGGCCTCGTGGCTGATAGGGAGTACGAGGACCTGGTAGCCATCCGTGCCTGGACCGAGACCACCACGACCGGAAGCCGTTCAGACCTTTCTTTCATGCCCAAGGAAGGGCTGTGGTCCCGGATCTGCGCTGAAGCGGATTGCTGTATGGGTATGCGCTGTCCCCAGCGGGAGCGCTGTTTCGTCCTTGCCCTCCGCAAGGAATCCTCCGACGCCCGGATCCTGGTGGTGAACCACCACCTCCTCTTGGCGGACCTTGCCGCCCGGCATGAGGGCGCGGGATACAACCATACGGTGGTACTTCCCCCGTATACCCGGGTCATCATCGACGAGGCCCATACCCTGGAGGGAGCGGCGACCTCGTTCTTTTCCCAGGAGTTTAGCCGGCTGGGGTTAAGCCGTCACTTGGGACGGCTTTACCGCAGTACCCGTGGGGGAAGCCATTTGGGGCTTCTGGTTACCCTGGTATCTTTGAAAAAAAAGGAAAAAAAAGTATCCCCGGCACAGAGCCTTAAAACATTTGAAACCCTGGAGCATACCCTCACGCTCATCCGGGATACGGCGGATACCCTGGACCGGTCGGCGCTGGAACTCTGTCGTACCGAAGGGGTTTTCCGGTTAATCCCCTCCCGGGAACGGGTCATTCAAGCAGTGCTCCTTCCCCTATTTGGGGATCTCCGCACGCATATTACCGCGTTTACCGGCCGTATTCTGAAGCTGCTGGAGCAGGTAGACCCGGAGTACGAGGATGATCCCGCGGTGTGGGAAACCCGATCCCTGCTCAGGCGGCTTGATAGCATCGGGACCATGTGCACGGCGTTCCTGGAATTCCAGGAACGGACTGCGGAGGTGCTGTGGATAGAACGACGGAGCGGCAGTTCCGGTGCGACCAAGGGTGTTTGGGCGGTATTTACCGTAAGCCCCATTGATGTAGCGCCCTCGCTGAAAGACGCCCTCTTTGAGCCCCATAAGACCGTGGTCTGTGTATCCGCGACCTTAACCGTGGCGGATTCCTTTGCCTATTGGAGCAGCCGCTGCGGCCTCAGCCTGGTACAGGAACGGCAGGTGCTCACCGGGCAGTTTCCCTCGCCCTTCCCGTACTCCACCTCGGTGCTTTTAGCCATACCCAAAGACGCGCCCTTGCCTGAACAGGAAACCTATCGGGCCTTTGTGGATACCTCCGTGGCGGCCCTGGCCCTGAGCGCCGGAGGTTCCGCGCTTATGCTCTTTACCTCCTACGAGGCCCTCAGAAGCGCCTATACGGTCGCGGTCCCGCTTCTGGAAGCCCAGGGGATCCGCTGCCTTAAACAGGGAGATGATGATCGGAACCGGCTCTTGCGGGCCTTCCTGCAGGATGAGCGGAGCGTGCTTTTTGCCACTGATTCCTTTTGGGAAGGGGTGGATGCTCCGGGAGACACCCTGCGACTGGTGATCCTCTGCCGCCTGCCCTTCAGAACCCCTAATGAACCGGTATTCGAGGCCCGGTGTGAAGCCCTCAAGAAGCAGGGGGGCAATCCATTCATGGAACTATCCCTTCCCGAATCGGTGATGAAGTTCAAGCAGGGATTCGGCAGGCTTATGCGCCGTTCCAGTGATCGGGGGGTGGTGGTGGTTCTGGACGGGCGGGTTCTGCGGAAACATTACGGCGGCTATTTCCTCCGTTCGCTCCCTAAAACCAGAACCAGTTTTGAGGACTTGGAAACCATACTCCGCCAAAGCGAAGCGTTTTTATATCCCTAGCCTAGCATAGGGACTTGGGTAAGTGAGCTTAAGCGGCACGAGCTTGCATGAACAGAGTAATGGCGAAGTTCCCCCACCACCCTATGCTTCAGATCTCAATCCAACCCCTCTTTTTCATCTACCCCGTGCCCCTTCTGCGCATCATCCGCGATCCCTGAGAAAAATCAGCAGGTAAACTTGGAGACTTCCTCGGTTAAAGCGTCAATGTACCGTTTGTTCTCACCGCTTATCTCGTTCACCTGCTGTACCGCCGTGTTGATCCCTTCCGCTCCACCGGCCATTTCTTCCATCCCCTGACGTATCTCTTGGGTAAGTATATCCAGATTTTTGCCTTTTACGATAATCTCCTGGCTATTGGTCCGCATCTTCACCGAATCATCTTCAATATTCCGGGTTATCTCGTTGAGATTTTTGATGCACTCCAGTACCTGCTGGCTGCCCCTCCCTTGTTCCGTCATGGCGTTCCGTATGTGCGATTCCTGCTCGGAAACGGTCTTCACATTCCTATCTATTACCTCAAACTGATTGATAACCTTATCAGTGGAAACCGCTATGGTATCTATCGATTCCTTTATCCTTTTGAGCACGCTGGCTATGGTCTTTGACTGTTCCCCGGAGGATTCCGCCAGTTTCCTGATTTCATCCGCCACCACCGCAAAACCCTTCCCCGCTTCTCCGGCGTGAGCCGCTTCGATTGCCGCATTCATGGACAGTAAATTCGTCTGGCTTGCGATATTTTCCATGACTGCGTTGATTTCCAAGAGCCCTTCCGATTCCCGGGCAATGGTCTGAATATCCACGGAAACTTCCCGCAGCCCGTTGCGGCCTCTTTCAGAGGATTCCGCGAGACTGGTGATATTGTCTCCGTTCTTTATGAGGGTTTGGCTTACCTGCTGAATGTTCGCCAGCAGTTGTTCAATCGCGGCGGACGATTGGGCAACCCAATTGGTTTGTTTCTGGATCTCACCGGTCAAGGTATCGAAGTTCTCCACCACCTGTTCCATGATGGCATTGGCGCCTTTAACGCTCGCCTGCTGGTTTTCCGTCTGGGAATTGATATTCTGGATATGGCTGGTGATATGGTTGATCGACGCGGCGGTTTGGGTCATATTCCCGGCCAGCGCCGTGCCGGTGCGGGAGAGCGCCTCGGTCTGTTCTTTGATAACCAGTACCATAGTTTTGATTTTTTCAAGGGTGCGGTTGAAGTAATGGGCCAGATCGCCGATTTCATTGTGCGCCGCGATGCTTATGGTTTTGGTTAAGTCCCCTTCCCCTTCAGAAATATCCTTGAGCCGCAGGGATAGACTGGTGATAGGTTTCAACATAGCCCGGACCGAGAAGAACATAATCACCAGAAAAACGACTATACCAATTATAGATAACAACACCGAGTTTCTTACGATGAGGTTCACTTCGCTAAACACCGCCTTGGTGGGAAGCAGGGAAACAATGCGCCAATCCGCCAGGGGGATAACATCCGAATAGATAAGGTAGGTCCCCTGATTCACTGAAAACGGACTTTCCGCCAGAATGGAGCTGCGGAAGTCCTCAAGCCCCTGATCCGTAAAAAAATCCGTCTGCATTACCGCGCTTTCATCCGCGTTGGTGATATAGCGGCCAGAGTCATGCAAGACCCAGGTCTGCATTTCAGGAATGGCTTTGTGCGCGTTGACCAGGGTCCCCAGGGTCTCGATAGAAACATTTTCGGAAACCACCCCCAAATCCCGCCCGTCTTTATCGAACACGGTCTTCGCCATCGCAAAGATAAGCTCCCCTGTGGCCGCGTCAATATACGGGTCGGTAAAGATGATCGTACCATTGGCCTGCTTTGCGTCCATATACCAGGAACGCACAAGATTGTTCCAGCTCTCATTTGGTATCCATTGATTGCTAGCGGCGCAATAGCCGCCGGCATCGTTCCAGCGCAGGTTGTTCGTAGCGTAAATCATCATCACGTTGGCAAGGGTGGCGTGCATATCGTCAAAATAACGGCTCAATCCATCCCTATCAACGGTTGCTTCCCGCATATAGGGAATAGCGCCGATAATCGTATGATCCAAAAGGCTGGTATGATTATACAGTTTGGCAATAATCTGATTCTTCACCGCCGTGATGTTTTCACTGATATTTCTTTCGACATTCCGGTATGTGATGGCCCGTAAGGGTAGGAACAGCAAAAGCGATACTAGAACAGCGACGGCGGTTAACTCCACAAAAAACATACCACTCAGGACGGTGGTAAGCGAATACTGTTTTAATTTCATATAAACTTCCTTTTTAATGATAAGCAAACCAAATGATACAGCAAGGCTCATTGAGGCAGGGGATCGAAAACTCAGAAACCGATCTATGCTCGAGCGTCTCTTTAGGGGCTGGTACTGGTTTTCAGACCTCCTTGAGGGGGACCAGGAGGAGCGCGTATATATAAAAGTATGGGTATGTTCATTTTTATAGTTTAATCGCTTATTGCACCACTATCAAGAAAAATGAACTGCTCCGCCCTAAAATCTTAACATTGTTGTTCGAAATATTAGCATGATTCTCGATCCGGTCAGAAATCTTGGGTAAATCCAAGTGTCGGAATCTCGACCTCCATTTGGACCAGCGCCTTACAATGCATGGTCATATACAGAATGAGATTAATCCTAGAAAACCTAAATTTTTTATAATATTCAGTTTATCATGTTCAGTCACTGCTTTCCGGTTTAAATAAGGGAAAAATGAAATAGCTTGTATTGTACCTTTTTTGATGGTATAAAGAAATTGACATAATCAGTATACCAAAAGGAAATACAAGTTATGACATCGGACTTTAGTCTGTGTACCACCGTATTAGCCGATTTGGTAAGCCACCTGAGCAGTTTTGATTTTGGAAAGGCCGTTAAGAACCACCATGCGGACAAGGGAGTGCGGATCCTTTCAACCTATGACGTTTTCAAGATGATGGCATACGGGCTGTTGTCCGGTGCTTCAGGGTGCGGGATAGAGCAATCTCAATGCGGGTTAATCGTTCAAAAGTATAGCATGCCGGTTTACCGCACCTAAAACGCGCTACCTTCTGCGATGCCCTGGAGAAACGGGATTGCCGTGTTTTTGAAGCTGTTTTTCATGCGGCGGATGGAGCCGATAAACTCCCCTGTATGCGAATGGATATGCCCCGGCCCTGTAGGGGTTGGCGTGGTTTTTGCGCGGCGCTCACCGCCGCATAAGCAAAAACCATGCCAAAGGGGTTTATGGAATGATTGTCCCATAAAGCGAATAGGTGATTGACACCATAAGGGGTCCAGGGCCGGCGCACATAAAAATTTTTGTCCACGAATTACACGAATTAAGAACGGTGATCATTCCCTAATTCGCGTTAATTCGCGTCATTCGCGGACTTTTTTGTTTATATGCGCTCGCCCTGATAAGGGGTCTTGACACCCAGCAATTTTACTTTTACCACTATATGTGGAAAAAGTACCCTAAAAATGCTCCAAAAATCCATATTTAGCGTTAAATGTAAAATTGCTGCTTGACACCTGTTGTTGATACAGGGTATACTGAATTCATTAACCCATTCATGCTGAGATTTTTCTTGGCAAGTGTGGCAAATTAAATCAGGCAATCGCCTTATAAACCAAGTTTTGTACTGGTTTTGGAGGGTTCTATGAACAAAATTACCGCCGCCGGGGCTGTAATTTTACACCCCGGGTCCATTCAGTTACCATTTAGTCAGACTGCCGCCGTTCAAGGGTCC
>JAISPY010000166.1 GCA_031274565.1 Treponema sp. | reverse complement strand
CCCCCCCCCCCCCCCCCCCTGTTACAGACTTTCCGTCAGAAACTAGAAATCATTATACCGGCGCTATATATAGCGTCCAATTCCATAAAATCAGACAAAACGACACTATATACAAAACAAGCGTATTTTTTTGGTGTTTCTATCCCCGGTCCGCGTCCTGTCTCGGGAGGCATACTTTGATATAACCTCGGCACGTATAACATTTTCTTATAGCAGGCGTATGCCTGTAAAAATACTTTAGGAGGAAGAAAATGAGACGTATTCTTCTTGTATCGTGTGTGCTGTTTATTTTGAGCAGTACAGTGGTTTTTGCTGCCGGCGGAGAGCAGCAGGGTGAAAGCAAGCTCACCGTGTGGATCACCCATGGCCCGCCTGACAACGGGATTCTCCAGAAAATCGTGGATGGGTTCAATGCTACCAATCCTACGCTGAAGGCTGAAATGCACCAGGTGCCGGGGAGTGAAACCGACTCCAGCACCCTGATGACTGCCGTCCGCGGCGGTACCGGCCCTGACGCGTATATGTTGGACCGCTTTGTGGTTCCCCAGCGGGCTGCCGACGGTATCCTTGAGGACATCACCGACGAACTATTAAAGATTGACCCCCAGATTAAAAACAAGTACATCCCCTTTGCCTGGGACGAGGCTAACTTCAAGGGCCGGACCTATGCCCTTCCTTTCGATACCGATACCCGTATGCTTTACTACCGGAAGGATATCCTCAGGGCGGCCGGTGTGGATCTCACCAAGTTTGATCCCGCTAACGGTCCCCTTACCCTCGCGGAATTGGACGCCATTGCCAAGACTCTTGATGTAAAAGACGCCAATGGGAATTACACCCGGCTCGGCTGGAACCCCGTGGATGACGCCGTTGGGCAGGTTGGTCCTTATACTTGGGGCTTTATCTATGGCGCGACTTTCGCCAATGCCTCGACTATGACTATTCAGGTTACGGATCCCAAACTGGCTCAGACCTATCAGTGGGCCAAAGAGTGGGCGGCAAGCCGCGGTCCCCAGCAGCTCAGCACCTGGACTTCCACCTATTCCCCGCCGAATAGTCCCCCTCAGAACCAGCCTTTCATTACCGGGAATTTGGCGATCCTCATAACCGGTGACTGGCAGATTAACACCATGACTACCTATGCCAAGGATGTGGAATACGGGATTACTTGGCTCCCTGTGGCTAAAGCTGGAGATCAACCCACTACTTGGGCCGGCGGCTGGTCATGGGTGGTTCCCAAGGGTACCAAACACAAACCCGAAGCGGTGGCTTTCCTGGCTTACGCGGCGGGTGAACCCGGTCAAACCGTATACACCAGAGATTCACTGCATCTTCCGACGAGCGTTCCTGTTTCACAGAACGCCAGTCTCTTTGACGCCGCCCACAAGATCTTCCAGGAATCTCTGCCGGTAGCCCACAGCCGTCCGGTGCTCCCCATCGGTGCGTACTTCTGGGATTCCTTGTATACGGCATGGAAAGCGGTATGGTTTGATCAGGCTGATGTCCAGACTTCTCTCCAGCAGGTGCAGGAGCAGTCCCAAACGCAGCTCAACAGGTTTAAGTAAGATCCTTTTTTAAGTGAAAGAGAAGCGGTTTCACGCTGTTTGTGAAACCGCTTTTTACATAAGGTTTCCAGGGGGGTAAAAAATGACGCGTTTGGTAAGGCGGAATGTCCGTAATGGTTTCCTGTTCATTTCACCGTGGATTTTGGGTTTTTTAGTTCTACAGGTTTATCCTATTTTTTATTCGTTTTATTTGAGCCTTACGGAATATTCAGGTTTCGGACCCGCCGCTTTTTACGGAATTCAAAACTTTTTTGAATTGGTTAAAGATTCATTTTTTTCGGTTTCCATTCGGAATACCCTGTTTTACACGTTCTGGGCAGTTCCGGTGGGAATTGTGGTCGCCATCATCCTTGCCCTGGCCATGAACCAGAAGGTGAAGGAGGTGGCGGTTTACCGGGCTATTCTCTACCTCCCTTCGATTTTGCCCGCCTTTGCCCTTGTCTTTGTGTGGATACTGTTTACAAATCCCCAGTTCGGTCTGTTTAATCTGGTTTTCAATAAATTGGGCCTTCCTTTTATCGACTGGATAGGAGACGCCAGGTTTACCAAGCCTTCTCTGATAATACTGGCTCAATACGGCGCGGGCGGCCCGGCGCTGATCTTCCTTGCGAATCTCCGCTCTATTCCCAAGGAGCTTTATGAATCCGCCGACATCGACGGCGCCGGGGTTTTCAGGAAATTTTTTTCCATTACCCTCCCTATGATTACCCCGATAATCCTGTACCAGATAATCATGGGTCTTAGCGCCGGTCTGAATATATTCACCCAGGGCTACCTCCTCACCGGCGGCGCCCGGGGCGGAACGGTAGGCCCCTCAAATTCACTTTTGTTTTACGTTCTTTATATTTATAAAAATGCCTTTATGTATTCCCGAATGGGCTACGCGGCGTCCCTGTCGGTAGTTCTCTTCTTCATCAGTGTTGCCATCGCTTTTATTGTGTTCCGTTGGGGCCGCAGTTGGGTCTTTTATGAGTCTGAATAGGAGTATGTTATGAGAGATATAAACATGGAAAGAACGGCCGGACACCGCGATCCCGCTGTACAGCGGCGTATTCGTTTTATTTCCAAAAAGCTCATACCCCGGATACTATTGGTGATAATGTGCTGTCTCTTCCTTCTTCCCTATTATTGGATGATAGTAACTTCACTGAAAAGTGTTCTTGAACTCCGGGCATTGCCGCCGACGGTCTTTCCCCATGAGTTTCATTTTGAAAATTATGTTGAAGCGCTGCAATATATACCTTTTTTCAAATTCATGCGGAATTCTCTTATCCTTGCGGCCTGCTGTATCGTGGGCGCCACGATTTCAAATTCCCTTGTTGCCTACGGTTTCAGCCGTATACAATGGCCTTTCAGAGAGCCGCTTTTCTATGTGGTGATCGCCACTATGTTTATTCCTTTTCCGGTGATCCTGGTGGCCCTCTTCGATATCTTTGCCAAGTTAAAGATGGTGAATACTTTTTTCCCGCTCATCATTCCTTCTTTTGTGGGTTCCGCTCTGTACATTTTTATGATACGCCAGTTTCTTTTTAGCATTCCCAAAGAGATCTCCGACGCGGGGTTCATTGACGGCGCAAATGAATTTCAAATTTTTTGGCGGCTTATTGTCCCTCTGATGAAGCCCGCTGTCGCCGTAGTGGCGATTTTTACCGCCTTGGCGTCATGGAATGATTTTATGGGGCCTCTTATCTATATCCAGAATGAAGAACTATACCCCCTTTCCATAGGGCTTCAGTTCTTCAGAACCCAACATGAGGTGCAGTACAGTATGCTCATGGCGGCCTCCACCTTGGTCGCCCTCCCGGTAGTGGTTATTTTCCTCTGTTTCCAACGTTTCTTTGTGGAAGGTATTACTATCGGCGCGGTCAAAGGGTGATAGTTTTTGTGGGCTTCCGGTGCGCTATTCCGGGATTATGGTTCCAGCCGCAGGAGTTCCCAGATCAGGGGCGTCTCCTGGCCCAGGCACCAGAAGCCCACGGATTGCACACCCATGTTCCGGTATATCTCCAGGCGTTTTGACAGGGAGTATTCGTCTTCGTAGAAGGCCGTGACGGTCACGGCTACTTCGTAGGTGAACATGGGCGTCCCGTCCCGGCGGTTTATTCTGTCCACGTTGTTTTCCCGTTTGATCCGTTCAATTCCGGAATGAAAAAAAGCCCGGTTGGGATTAACGTTCCCCCAGGTCCTGCCGTAAAAGGGGAGGCCCATGATGAGCTTTTCAGGCCCCACGGTTTCCAGAGCATAGTCCGCCACGGATCTGCACCAATTCATCGACGCGATAGGGCC
>JAISPY010000100.1 GCA_031274565.1 Treponema sp. | reverse complement strand
CAGGGAATAGCCCACGTAAGCCGTACTCGGCACATTGGCAATGCCCGTTACAGCGACGGCCGCGGCGCTGATCGTAATCTCGAATTGCCGCGTGAAGTCGTCCCCCTCGGCTTTTCCGTTGGGCACGGTCGCAGTAAGCACGAGCCTTCCTGCCCCAGTCGGGGTGAATTTGCCCTTCACAATACCGGTGTCGGTTACACCGGTAGCGCCCGCGTCCGCCACTGTCCAGGTTATAACCTGGTATGAAGCATCCGCAGGAACAACCTTGGCATTACTCAGGTCAACCTCCGTACCGGCCGTACCGGTGGCAGGTACACCGGTTATATCTGTTACCGGTACAAACGGAGGCGGATTTGTAATGTCCGTGCATCCAGCCAACGCCAAAAGCGTCAGGGTAAGCGCCGCCGCGAAAAGAAAGCTCCGAGAGCGTCCTTTCCCTATTTGTAATTTTTTCATCTTGTATCCCTCCTTATGTGTGGGATATAATAAAAAAGCCCTGGTCCAAACCGTAATTGAACAACGTTCAACAGACTTGCAGGTCGAGGTCTGGACTCAGGGTATTCGCAAATAAAACCCACCGCCTTCTTTGTGTATTCCAAAGAATATATTCCAGGGAACATACGTTTTTCGGAGGAAAAATACCACGGGCCGCGTTCTCTAACGTATCGTAACGAACCGTGGCGGGGTGGGCGCGCGCAGGGGGGGGGGATAAAAAACTAAGTGTTTTGCCGTCTTTTCAGACATAAACCGACGAAAGAATCTCAGCATGAAGCCCCTTTGTGATCTCTTATTGACCACGCAAGCGGTCTTCTCTGCGCCTTTGTGGTTAAATTTTCCGATCCTCCAAAAAAGAAACCACAAAAGAGCACAAAGGCGAAGATGAGTAAAAGAAACAATAAAAAACAGGGAATTAAAGAAGGGCGCGCCTGGCAGACTGCGGTAACCGCCTCCGCCGATCCTTGGGTTGTGGTGTATTTTAGTAAAAGAAATAAGACGACGCAAATGGATCCCTCCGGCCCTGCCTCGTGGCCACGTATAAGGTCTCGCATACCAAAGTTTCCTGGCTTACGGGTATTGCCCGGCTGCGTACGCGGCCTGCCTCGCCTTTTCCGTCAGCCTTCCCAACCCGGCGCCTAAAACTTAGGACTTGGACCAGTGGCTGTCATTCAACGGAATCGTCCCCAATCACAGTTACGGGATAGCAGGGGGATTTCACCCCTCTTCCTTTGAAATATGCTGTCCTAATCTATCACGGGAACGGGGACTTGTCAAGTATATGTGTGATTGAAAAGGGGAAATTATACCCCTTTAATAATAAGGGATTACTTTACCTCTTACCCCTCTTTTTACATAATTATGCGGTGTATTATAAGAAACTACCCAATTAGTTGGTTTCTTATAGGATACAAGGGTCTACTATTTCCTTGTTCGGTAGGGTATAATTTTCCCGTCTCTTTCACACCTCCCCTGTTTTTCGATATCCTCCCCGCTCTCCGGCTTCACCGGCGCCACCGCACTATGCTACTATCACATTTTTCTAAACTGAGCATTGCTGACACGAGTACCGCTTTGGTTGTATAAACTCCCGGAATATCGTATGATAAAAATCATGGCTAACGCTAAATCGCCGGAAACGACGCCCCAAGGCTCGGAGCTTTCGATTCGGGGACTTGCGGCCTATCAGCAGGCTGTAACGACCCAAGGATCTCCGCGGTTTCTCCCCAGCGCCAAGGCTGTTCCGGCGGGGGGAACTGCCGCACCGAATCAACCCAGGGCACCCAAAGGCGAGAGACCGCGAGAATTTATCAAGAGCGATGCGGATACCCTCACCAAGACCTTGTTCAGAACCAAGTTCAAGAAAACACCCCAGGAAGATCCCAAGATCGAATCCGCGGAACCAGAGCCTGAGTCAAAATACCGGCGAGTCGCGAAATTCCTCATCCTCATCGGCGCGGACGAGGCTGCTCAGATCCTGTCCCACCTGAATCCGGATCAGGTAGAAGCCATAACCCAGGAAATAGCCTCCATCCGCGGGGTTACTGCGGATGAATCAGAAGCTATCCTCGCGGAATTCCGTTCCCTCCTGGCAGAGTCCTACCGTTATATGGGGCCTGCCATAGGGGGTATCGAAACCGCCCGCCGGATCCTCCATACCGCCTTTGGCATGGAAAAGGGAGAGGCATTCTTAAAGCGGACCCATGCGGAAGCAGCGGGAAACCCCTTCGGATTTCTGGAGGACGCTTCTGCGGAACAACTGGTCTTCCTCTTTAAAGATGAAACCCCTGCGGTTGAGGCCCTGGTGCTTTCCCGGGTTTCTCCGAAATTGGCCGCGGAAATATTGGCCCATTCAGAGCCGGAGCGGAAGATCGCCCTCGTCCGACGGATCGCCCATCTGAAAAAGACCTCCCCGGAGGTAGTGGAGCGGGTTGCCATAACCCTGAAAGAGCGGATTCGGCATCTGGATAGGGGTGAACGTCCGGGTATAGACGGCATGGGCGCCCTCACCGCGATCCTTAAGGCATCCGACCCCTCTTTTGGGGATCGGCTCATGCAGGAACTCTCCCAGGCAGACCCCTATCTGAGTCGGGATTTGAAAGATCGGCTCCATACCCTCGATGATATCGTCAAAGCCGAAGATAGAGCCATCGAAGATAAACTCTTTTCCATGTCCGATCTCGATATCGTCCTGCTCTTAAAAGGTCGTTCCGAGGCATTTACCGAAAAGATACTGGTCAATATGTCCGTGGAACGGCGCGCCCAGATCCGGGAAGAGGCGGAAATCCTAGGACCGGTACGCAGACGGGATGTGGATAAGGTGGCCCGGGAATTCTTGGACTGGTTCAGAGAAAACCGGGAAGCGGGCCGCATTTTATTAATCAACGACGAGGATATACTGATATGAATACAACCTTACGGGCCGGACAGGTCCTGGAAAGCGGTTTTGAAATTATGGAAGTGCGGGAGCTTGCGGAACTCCAAGCAGAAGGCATCTGGGCCCGGCACCGGCAAAGCGGCCTCGAAGTGTTTCATGTGTTCTATGACGACCCGGAGAACCTCTTCGCCTTCGCCTTCGCCACCACCCCTGAAGATTCCACCGGAGTTGCCCATATCTTGGAACATACGGTGCTCTGCGGTTCAGAGCGTTACCCCCTCAAGGATGCTTTTCTGGTATTAGCCCAGGGAAGCCTCCAGACGTATCTCAATGCCTGGACCTTCCCGGATAAGTCGGTGTATCCGGCAAGTTCCGTTAATGAGCATGATTACTTCAACCTCATGGGGGTATACGGGGATGCGGTGTTCCGGCCCCTCCTCTCAGAATGGACCTTTATGCAAGAGGGGCACCGGTTTGAATTGAGCGCTCCCCCCCCTGAGGGGAGTCCCGGGCCGGAACCGCTTTCCCTTACCGGGGTGGTCTACAATGACAGGAAGGGGGCCTATTCATCGCTGGATGCCTATGCGGGGTTGTGGTCCACCA
>JAISPY010000096.1 GCA_031274565.1 Treponema sp. | reverse complement strand
ACCACCGGGAGATCCGGGGAGCCATAGCGGGGGCGATTATGCCTGAAGCGGTGAGGCGGGCGGCCTTGGGAGCGGGTCTGTACGTGATAGAGCAATCGGGGGATACGGTTAGGATAGAGAAACCGCAGCAGATACGCAGTTGGTAAGGTCTGCGGCGAGCTGACCTACAGTCCGGCAAAACAGGGCTAGGCCGGGGCAACCCAGTAGCCACTGTGGGTATCCCGCTGCCTTGTAACGCCCCCGCTCCCCGTGGTAAAATACCTAAAATCATTCCAGGAGGCATTGAAGAATCATGGCTTTTGCACTGCATAGCTACCCCGTGGTGTACCGGGCGAAATTTAGACAAAACGAATGGAAAGGGGAATACCTGGAGAAACCCCATAAGACCCCTGCGGAAGAGGCCGCACTGACCCAGGATGAACAGGAGGCTTTGGCGGATTCCCGTAACCGCTATGAGGATATGCCCCTGGTAAGCTTTACCACCCAATACGGGCTTTCCTGTTTTGAAGGGCTTAAAGCCCTGCCCCAGCAGGACGGGGGACTGGCTCTTTTCAGACCGGACCAGAATGCCGCGCGGTTTTACCGGTCCATGAAAGGGCTGTATATGCCCCCCTTCCCGGAGGAGGAGTTCCTGCGGGCCTGTCTGGAAACGGTGCAACGGAATGTACGCCTGGGGTTCCGGCCCTGGTATAAGCCTGAGTGGGAAAAGGATTCCTTTGCCAGCGCGGATTCGGTCTATATCAGGCCCTTCACCTATGCCGAAGGGGGCATCGGGGTGTCCCTCTCCCAGGAACCCTGGGTCATGGTGATTACCAGCCCCGTGAGCAGTTACTTTTCCGGGGGCAGATCCGAGGCGGTGGTAACCGACCGGATTCGGGCCACTCCCCAGGGAACCGGCTGGATCAAGGCGGCCTCTAATTACGTGATTTCCGCCCTGGCCAAACACGAAGCCAATGCCGCAGGCTTCATGGAATGTATCTATCTGGATGCAACCCACCGACGCTACGTGGAGGAAGGCTCCTCCTGTAATATCTTTTTTTATTTACGATCCGGGGAATTGGTAACCCCCGCCCTGGGGGATACCATCCTTCCGGGGATCACCCGGGCCAGTATCATTGAGCTTGCCCGGGACCAGGGGGTGCAGGTAGCGGAACGGCCTATCGCCCTGGAGGAGGTCTTTGCGGAAGCCCGGGAATGTTTCGTCAGCGGTACCGCCGCCGGGGCAACCCCCATCGAGTCCCTCACCTACCACGAACGGAAGGTGATCTTCAATCAGGGAAAAGTCGGGGAACTCACCGCGGCGCTGCGGGATACCCTCAAGGGGATCCAGTACGGAACCCTTCCTGATACCAAGGGCTGGATGATCCCGGTGGGTTAAGACCGGTTATGCCCAAACCCCGGCGCTTGCAGCCGGCAGGAGGCGGCGGTTTTAAATGAAAAAGTATGGAAAAAAATGAAAAAAGAAAAAAATTGTGCGAGGAGGCACCTATGAAGCGGTATGGTATGGGGGTCCTGATGGGTATCCTGGTAATCGGCTTTTCCGCCGCCCAATCCCCCGGTGGCACAAGGTATGTGGCGGTAAAAACCGCGTCCTTAAAAGCCTCCGCTGGACTGCTGGCGGCTGAACAGGGGACCCTGGTCTATGGGGAACCGGTTACAGTGCTGCAGGACCAGGGGAAATGGCTGGAAGTCCAAGCGGTCCAGTCCCAACTGCGGGGCTGGATAGCGGCTTCCAGCGTAACCTCCAAACGCATCATCTCTTCCGGGAGCCGGACCTCTGCGTCCGCCCAAGAGCTTGCCTTGGCCGGGAAAGGGTTCTCCGAGGAACTTGAAGCCCGCTACCGGCAGGATGACGGGTTTGATTATGACCGCGTTGATGCTATGGAGACCCACCAGACCCCTGACATGGTCTTGTATCAGTTCTTAGCCGACGGCCATTTGGCCAGGGGGGAGTAAATGCGGGTAGCTTCAGTGCTTATGGTCCTCTGTTTTATCGCGCTTGCGCCCCTTACCCCAGCAGGGGCCAAGGGTAAAAAAGATTCCGCTCCTCCTCCGCCGGATAGGGCTCTCATTCAGGAGGATATAGCCAGCGGGCTTTCCCAGATGGACCAGGGCTTGAGCAGCGCGGAGGATCTGAGTCCTGAAGAGGAGTACTACCTGGGCCGGGCAGTGGCCGCGAATATCCTGAAACGCTATGCCCCCTATCAGGGAAACCCCGAGCTAACGGCCTATCTCAACCAGATCTGCGGCGCCCTCGTGGTTAATTCCCCCCAACCGACCTGGTTTAATGGGTATCATCTGATCCTGCTGGATACGGAGGAGATCAATGCCTTTGCCACCCCCGGAGGGCATATCTTCATAACCCGAGGCCTGGCGGAGGCGGTGGATTCGGAGGATACCCTGGCCGCGGTTATTGCCCATGAACTCGCCCATATCCACCGGCGGCATGGGGCGGCGCTCATCAAGGATATGCGCCTCACCGAGGACCTTTCCGCCTCCGCAGACCGGGTCCTCCGTATAGCCGGCCGGGGAGCTTCGCCGGAGGATCCGATGCGCCTCCTCACCGGACAAATCCGGGAACTGGTGAACGTCCTGGTGGTCAACGGGTATTCCCAAGCCCAGGAATTCGAGGCGGACGCAGAAGCCCTCTCCCTCCTGGCCTCCGCAGGCTATACCCCCGCCAGTCTCATCGAGGTCTTGCAAATCCTGGAACGTACCCAGGGGACTCATCCCGGAGGTTTAAACGCAACCCATCCCCCGCCGGCCCTCCGGATCGCCAACGCGGAAAAGACCCTCCACCAGTACCTGGTCCCGGATACCCGCTCATTCCGGCTGGACCGGTATATCCCCCTTACCCCATGAGCTATGGCGCATCGAGGAAACCGAACAAGACAGGGAGGGAAAAGGGGGAAAAAAACCGCGGCCTTGAGTATCACCGCTGCGGTTTTTCTGGGGCTCAGCCTAGCGGTGTGGGCAGGACTCTTTGAGTACCTGGAATACAAAACCTATGACCTCTGGGTTGCCCTGTTCGCGGAATCCACTCGGCCTTCGGATGATCTGGTGCTGGTACTGCTGGATCAGGACAGTATTGATTGGGCTGCGGAGGAACGAGGCTGGTCTTGGCCCTGGCCGCGGCGGGCCTATGGGGACCTGCTTGCGTATATGCATGTCGGCGGGGCAGCATCTGTAACCTTTGATGTGATTTTTTCAGAACCCTCCGTATACGGCCCTGAAGATGATGCGGCCTTCATAGGGGCTTCCGCAGCCTTCGGCAGGACCGTGCAGACGGTATTTTTCAGCACCCAGACCGGGAATACCTTTTCCTGGCCTGAAGATGCGGATACCCCGCTTTTTCAGATCGAAGATCCTCCCGTGGATACGCTTAAAACCCTGCTCCCCGGCTTTACGCTCCTTCCGGGAGCATCCGGAATAATCGGCGCCCAATTCCCCATCCAGGGACTACGGAATACCGCCGGGTGTATCGGCAATATAACCGGGAAAGCTGATGCGGATGGCATATTCCGCCGGGCCCCCCTCTTTACCTTTTTTGATGACCGCCTGGTACCAGGGCTTTCCGCCGCCGCCCTCCTGGCGGCAAAAACCTCAAGGGGAGCTACTGGGATCCGGTATAACGAAAAAAAACAGACCCTCACCTGGGGGGACTATAGGATTCCCGTGGATAAAAACGGCGGAACCTTGCTCCGTTTCCGGGGAAATCTTGACCGGTATATTCCCTA
>JAISPY010000089.1 GCA_031274565.1 Treponema sp. | reverse complement strand
ACCACACCGGCTTCTGACAGGCCTACCCGACCCTTATTTCCCGGGCTTCGACCCGATGAGGGTAAAATTTAAACTGCACTGGTATCGTTCGGCGCTTCCCGGATTGGTAATCTTATCAGAAGCGTAATAACCGACTGAACCGGTGGAAAAATCCTTTGCTTGGGCGTATAGGGTAGACCATACCGCGCCTTCACTATCCTTTATGGTAACTTCAAGAAATTTCGGACCCTGGGGGTCCCGCTTTGCTGGTTCCGGCATTATTGAACTCCTTATACGGGTAAGCATACTCTGAAAAGCAGGGAGCGACAAGGTCCGTAAACCCGTGTTTTGGTATTGACGCATTTCACTACTTTATATATACTATAGATAGTACAGTATAATTAAAGTTAGGACTGCATGCGGTATAGTATAGAAAAATTGGGGGAGAAACTGCGGACCCTGCGGGAACGCCGATCCCTTACCTTGCGGGAAGTGGCGGATCGCGCCGGGGTCAGTGAGAGCCTGGTTTCCCAAATCGAGCGGAACCGGGTTACTCCTGCTCTGGATACCCTCTTGGCCTTGGCGGATGTCCTGGAGGTGGACTTGGAATACCTTTTTGCGGATTATCACCGGGAGCGTCCGGTGCAGCTTATTAGGAAGGCTGAACGGGTGTCCTTTACCAAACCCGGGGTCCGGTATGAACGGCTGGCGCAGCTTGCAGGACAGGATCAAGGGGGAGGGATTGAGGCCTATTGCATCACCCTGGATCCTGGCGCCCAAACAGGCAGTACCGAATACGGCCATCAGGGATGGGAACTGGGTATGGTGGAGTCGGGGCAGGGGGAGCTGCATCTGGGAAACCATACCTATGAACTCCATCCGGGGGATTCTATCAGTTTTAGATCCAATGCCCCCCATGTACTGGCGAATGGGAAACCTGAGCCGTTGCGGGTCCTCTGGATCATCTCCCCTCCTAAAGAGGCTTTTGGTAAGGCGGAAGGGGCTTAGGCCAGGATAAACCCAGGGTTAATGGTTCCCTTTAAGGGGGCGGTTTGGAGGGGAAGCGGCCTATGGCCCGTTAAAAAAGAAAAAATGGAGGTGTATATGGGGAAAACCCTAGCGGAGAAGATCTTTTGCGCCCATGTGCAAGACCGGCCCTTTGGCGAAACCTGGGTGCTACGGCTGGACCGGGTATTTTGCCACGAGATTACCACCCCGATTGCGATTAGCGATCTGGTGAGTAAAAACCGTGACCAGGTCTTTGATGCTTCGAAGATCAAGGTGGTGATAGACCATGTGAGTCCTGCCAAGGATTCAAAGACCGCCGAGCAGGGGAAAATCCTCCGGGATTGGGCCAGGCGGCAGGGGATCCAGGACTTCTTTGACATTGGCCGCAACGGGGTCTGTCATGCCCTGTTCCCGGAACAAGGCTTTGTCAGGCCCGGTTTCACCATCATCATGGGGGACAGTCACACCTGTACCCACGGCGCTTTCGGCGCTTTTGCCGCAGGGGTCGGGACCACGGACTTGGAAGTGGGGATTCTCAAGGGGGTCTGTGCGTTCAAGAAGCCTGAGACCTTGCAAATACGGCTGCTGGGTACCCTTAAACCGGGGGTCTTTGCCAAGGACGTGATCCTCGCGGTGATTGCCCGAATCGGGGTTGCGGGGGCCACTGATAAGGTGGTGGAATTTCGGGGGCCGGTGGTTGAGGCCCTAAGCATGGAAGGGAGAATGACCCTGTGTAACATGGCGGTAGAAGCAGGGGCAACCTCCGGGGTTTGTATGCCGGACGCAACCACGGTGGAGTACCTGTGGCCGTTCATAGGCCCCCAGGGAGATACGACCTACCAGACCAAAGAGGATGCCTTAGCTGATTACATGGGCTGGTGGAGCGATGCGGATGCGGTGTATGCCGAAACCGTAGACCTGGATTGTACCGGCCTTGAGCCATTGGCCACGGTAGGGTATAAGCCGGAGGAGGTTAAATCCATCAGGGAACTGCGGGGTACTGCGGTGGATCAGGTGTACATCGGGTCCTGCACCAACGGCCGGATTGAAGACCTCCGGGAGGCTGCCCAGGTACTCAAGGGGCGGAAGATCAGCCCGACGGTCCGGGCTATCCTTTCCCCGGCCACCCCAGGGGTATATAGCCAAGCCCTGAGGGAAGGGCTTATCGCGCTGTTCCAGGATGCGGGTTTCTGCGTTACGAACCCGACCTGTGGGGCATGCTTAGGCATGTCCAACGGCGTTTTGGCCCCTGGGGAGGTATGCGCCTCTACCACGAACCGTAATTTTTATGGACGGATGGGCAAGGGTGGTATGGTTCACCTGATGAGTCCCGCTTCTGCGGCGGCTACTGCGGTCTTGGGGCATATCGCCAGTGTGGAAGATATACCCGCATGATACCAGGGAGGAAGCAAGGATGAAACTATTTGGCGGTTTAGTGTTATTCTTAGACCGGAGTGATATCAACACCGACGAGATCATTCCGGCAAAATATTTGACTGAAAATTCCAAGGAAGCTTTGAAGCCCTTTATGCTTGAAGACTTAACGCTCAAGGGCTTTGATCCCCAACGAGACACGGCGGGTAAAGGGGCCATTGTTACCCGGGCGAATTTCGGCTGCGGCAGTTCCCGGGAACATGCCCCCTGGGTGTTTGAAGTAAACGGCATCCACATCGTCATTGCGGAAAGTTTTGCCCGGATATTCCGGCAGAATATGTACAACTGCGGCATGATCGCCGCGGAACTGCCCCGAGCAAGCCTGGAAGCGCTATTCAGGGAATTCGCGGGAGCGGAAACCATGCTTTCCGTTGATGTGGCCGCCGGTACCCTTACCTTCACAGCCGGGGAGCACGAGAAAACCTATCCCCTGCTCCTTACGGACTTTGAGCGGGCCTTGGTAGAAGCCGGGGGCTGGGTGGAATACGCGGCGGCCCGGTATTAGGTTTTTCTTTTTTCTTTCGTGGATGAATACTTGCATGAGTAAATGAAGGAGGTGTTCTAATGAATGGTTTAGTGATGCTCATCATTGCTGCGGTGTTCCTCGGGGGAGCGTATCTCCTGTACGGACGATGGTTGGCACGTACCTGGGGGGTGGATCCGAACAAGAAGACCCCGGCCAATGAATTTGAGGATGGGGTTGATTATGTACCCACTACCCCTGGGGTGGTCTTCGGACACGAGTTTGCCTCGATTGCCGGGGCAGGCCCGATTAACGGACCTATCATCGCCGCCATGTTTGGGTGGCTGCCGGTGCTGATCTGGGTCCTCCTCGGCGGGGTGTTTTTCGGCGCGGTCCAGGATTTCGCGGCCCTCTATGCCTCGGTAAAAAACAAGGGTAAGACCATCGGCTACATCATCGAAACCTATATCGGCAGGACCGGTAAACGGCTTTTCCTTATCTTTGTGTGGCTCTTTTCCATCCTCGTAGTGGCCGCGTTTGCGGACATTGTGGCAGGAACCTTCGGCGGTTTCGATGCCCAAGGCGCGCAGGTACCGGCCAATGCTTCGGTGGCTACCACGTCCATCCTGTTTATTGCTGCGGCGGTAATCCTGGGTTACTTCATCAAGCAAAGGAAGCCCAAGGGTGTGGTGAGCGGAATCGTGGCAGTGATCCTCCTTGCCCTCTGTATCGTCCTGGGACTCAGGTTCCCGCTCTATGGGGCAAAAAATCTCTGGCTCTACTTCGTGTTTGCCTATATCTTCATCGCCTCCATTACTCCGGTATGGGCTTTGCTCCAGCCCCGGGACTACCTTAACTCCTTTCTCTTGGTGGTGATGATCGGCGGGGCCTTTATCGGGGTGGTCTTTTCCGCACCGGTAATTACCATACCGGCTTTTACGGGTTTTACCGTGAACGGCAACACCCTGTTTCCGGTGCTGTTCGTAACCGTGGCCTGCGGCGCGGTTTCAGGCTTCCATGCCCTGGTAGCCTCAGGAACCGCCTCCAAACAAATCGATAATGAACGGCACATGCTCCCGATCTCCTTCGGCGCCATGCTCGTGGAAAGCTTCCTCGCGGTGATTTCCATCATTGCCGTAGGCTCCCTCGCGGTGGGGGGTAAGCTTCCCGCAGGAACCCCGCCGGTTATCTTTGCCACTGCGGTTTCGGGTTTTCTCTTGCATCTGGGACTTCCGAAAGATGCGGTCTATACGATCATTACCCTGGCGGTTTCCGCGTTCGCCCTCACCTCCCTGGATTCAGTGGCGCGGGTGGGACGGCTCGCGTTCCAGGAACTTTTCACCGAAGAGATGGAGCCGGGAACGAAACCTTCAAGGGTCATGCAAGTGCTTTCCAATAAGTATGTGGCCACCATCCTTACCCTGTTCTTTGGCTATCTCCTGGCGATTCTGGGGTATCAGAACATCTGGCCCCTCTTTGGTTCGGCCAATCAGCTTCTGGCCGCACTCTCCCTCATCGCCTGCGCGGTATTCCTGAAGAAGACCAAGCGTCAAGGGGCCATGCTCTACCTGCCTATGGGGTGTATGCTCCTGATTACCCTAAGCGCCTTGGTTTTAACCATACAGAGTAAGGGCGGAAAGTTGTTTACCGGCACGTTCAGTATTGCCGCGGATGGTTTGCAGCTTATCTTTGCGATCCTGCTTTTTGCCTTAGGGATCCTGGTGGCGGTCTCAGGGGTAATCAAGCTGAGCGAAAAGGAAGAACCGAAACTAGCGCGGTCGTAGATGGATAAAGAGAAGATACGGCCGCCTGATTGCCTGAGATGCGTTCACGGCGCGCTTACCGGGGAGTACGCACATCCCCATTCGTGCCGGGTTTTCGGTATCAAGAGCTGGAATCTGCCTTCTATAACCGTGTTTCTGGCTACGGGCCGTCATTGTCCCGCGTTCCAACGTAAATGCGTCCCCCTCTTGTGAGGATCCATCAAAAGAGGGGGGGGAGCGGGCTATCCGAAACCGTACCTACCCTTGGTATTCATGCGTTAGTATCCCATTGCAGCATGATAACCTTAACGTGAGTATCATCCTCTGAATCATAACACGGTCTGGTATCCGCATCCCCTCAAGGAGGCCCCCTCCATTCAGCCATGCCGCACCCGAAAGCGTTTGATCGCCCCATCCAGCGCATCCAGCCCCTTCCCGTTCTCCCGCACCGAGGCATGGGCCTTCTGAGACGCGGCAAATACCTGTTCCGTACTCCGTACCACCTCCCCCACCTTACGCTGTATCATATCGCTCATGTCCGCAAGTTGCCCTGATATGCGCTTGGACGCATCCGCCTCTTCCTTGATGTTCACCGCTTCTTCCTTCACCTGCTCGGTTATGGCTTGTATCTTCCGCA
>JAISPY010000081.1 GCA_031274565.1 Treponema sp. | reverse complement strand
CGTGAGGATCCTCAGTACCCCGGTTTCGGCGCTGCGACGGCTTTCACCCCGTACCCCGCAGAGGGGTTCGCTGCCCGAGACAGGGAGAACGAAGTTGTACTCCACCGCTATGGCCGCCTCGAGGGGGCCGTTGCCGGTCATCCATATCCGGGGAGCGGAACCCAGGGTGGTGTGGGTCTGGTTTTCATAGGGCGGGTAAAAGGCCCAATAGTTGCCCACATCCCCGGTGTCCTCAAAATAATGGAGGCCCGGAAACCGCCGGTCCCGAAGCTTGTCGTAGAGATCGAAGGTCCCGTTGGAATTCACCGTTACCGCGAGGTACTCGTTTTCCAGGAGATTGTCGGCCCTGCCGATTTCATCCCCCGCGGTTTTACGCATCTCCAGCCAGTAGTAATGGTTCCGCTGAAAGGTGGATTTGACGCATACCTGGTAGGTCCTATACCCCAGGGCGGGAACATCATCCACCTTGATAAGACAATGGTGCCGGTCGGTATAGGTCGGCCAGGGACGGCCCTCCATATCGTGGGTGGGGAAATCAGTTTCCCGCCGGGAAAGATGCTGGAGGGGTATGGCGCGGCCTTCCCCGTCCTGTACCTCGATATCCCAGGCGGACCACTCCACCGGGGTGTCGATACAGAGTTCCAGGACCTCCCCGGCGGACTGGAAGTGGGGGTTAAACACCGTGAGCAGCGCCGCGTCTGAAGGATAGGCGGAAAAGTCAATACGCTTTACAATCTCCGCCGCCCCTTTATCGTATACCACCTGGCCCAGTTCAATCGCCTCCCGGAGCCGGTGTTCCACATCGTCCGCGGTTTTATCCTGGGTTACGCCGTTGATGGAGTCGTGGGGATGGGACTGCAGCAGGCAGGTCCAGGCCAGGGTCAAAAACCCGCCGGGATATTCGGCGCCGCAGCGGGAAGCCATCACCGAAAGGGGTTCGGCCCGGCGGAGGATCAGGTTCTCCGCCTCCTTGTTAAGCTGCTTGAGGTATATCCGGGAGGACAGGGCATTACCGGAACAATCCGAAGAGGGTCCGTCCCGGAGTTCCCCCTTTATCACCCGGAGGGCGCTCTGGTCAAGGCCGGCGGCAAGATCATCCCGGTACTGTTCCAGGGGGGCGTTGAGGAATTCCCTGCCGGGGAAGAGTTCATTGGCCCGGCGTATCAGCTCGCTGAGATCCGGCTGGGGGGTCGAAAAATCACAGCCGTTCAGAAAAAGCCTGCGGGAAGGCAGGGCGGTATCATCGGTGGCCTTCCAGGCCCGCTCCATCCCCTGCTCCAGATACTCCCAGTGGCGTTCTTCCGGGGATCGGATCATAAAATAATCCTCATCCTCGCCGTCACGGTCGGTCCGGTGGATGGATACCCCCGCTTTGTCAGGGTGATAGCGGAATTCATCGCTCATAAACCGCAGCCCGAAACGGGTATCCACATAGGCGTTAAAGAAAAAGTTGGACCGGGCCAGGTCCCCCAGGCGGCTGGTAAGAACCCGGGTACCGTCGGGGGCCTCCCAGATAAATTCGCTTTGGGGCGCCCGTTCCTCGGACACCTTTTTTGCACAGATGATAAAATCGATACCGAAACCTTTGTAAATTTGGGGGAACTGGGCGGTCTGTCCCCAGCCGAAGGAATTATAACCCACACCCAAACAGGCCCCGTAGGACGCACTCAGCCGGGTTCCCCGCAGCAGGTTGCGTACCAGGGATTCCCCGTCCAGGGGATAGAGGTCCGGCAGGGTATACCAGGGCCCTATGGCGATACGGCCTTCCCGGACAAAGCGGAGGAGCCGCTCCCGGTTCTCCGGCTTCACCTCCAGGTAATCCTCGACAGGCGCGGCCTGACCGTCCAGCAAAAAATAGCGGTATTCGCGGTCCTGTTCCAAAACCTCCATCAGGGCTTCCATGAATTCCACCAGGAGCATCCGGTTTTTCCAGATGGGATACCGCCATTCCCGATCCCAATGGGTGTGGGGGATGATATAGCCCCGGTCTTTTCCTGTCTGTTTAGCGTTCATATCCTTTCCTCATTATCGTCCTCATTATCGATCAGCGATAAAATCTCCTCAAAACTCAAACAGTACCGGTGGCACATACCCAGGGCGCCGCTTTCCCGTATATTCCCTCCGTCAATACCCACCGTGTAATACCCCGCAAGCCGCAGGGCGCATACCCCCGCGGCGGAATCCTCAATGCCAATAACCTGTTCCCGGTCTTCCGGGGGAATGTTCAGCCCGACCCGGCAGGCCTCGGCGTAAAGCCAGGGGTGGGGCTTGGCCTCCAATTCGCCCAGGGTACCGGCGCCGCCCTTCCCCAGGGGAAACCCGGCGGTAATAAAAGCGTCATAAAAATCTTCCGGTTTACCCAAGCCCAGGGTTTGAAAGGCGGAAAGAATTTCGGGGTACGCCTTCCGGTACAAACCCGAAGTTACCAGGGCGATCCTGATGTTCCGCTCTTTAAGGGCCAGAAGAAATTCCCCGATCCCCGGAGCGGGGCTAAAGGCGTCCTCCCGGCCTTTTCCTTCCAGAATAAGCCCCATCTCCCGTTCGGTGTGTTCCGTATACCAGGCCCGGGCGTCGGAGAGCGCCGCCCGGGGCGCGTATTTCCGGATACAGTATTGCAGATGCTCGGATACGCTGTGGCCGGACACGAAGGGCAGATCCGCCGCCTCCAGACGAAAGGCATCGTCCCCCAGGATGCTCGCCACGGAGCGCTCAATTATCCAAACCCAAAAGGACTCGCTCCGCACGGTGGTGCCGTCCAGATCCATGAGTACCGCCTTTACCGGGCGCTTCAGACGTACCGGAAGCAGGGGATAATAGGCGGGGTAGCCCATATCGGATTTAACATAGGCCAGGGTATGATCCGCATAGGCGATCAATTCCACCTTGCCGTCCCCGGTGGAGAGGATCCGCTCCACTCCGTTTTCCCCGGCCTTATGCAGTCCGTCGGCGCAGACGCCGGGTTCCTTCCACCCCCGGGCAGGGTCTATAGGTCCTGCGTTATTCTTCATAAAAACTGTTTTTATAGGCTTCGTCAAACATCGCAGCTATATTTTCAGGCGGAACATTACCCATAATATTGTGAACCTGATTAAACACAAAACCGCCCCGGGGTTTAAAAATCCCGCAGAGTTCCCGGGTATTTTTCCGCACTTCCTCCGCATTCTTAAAGCCCAGGACACGCTGGGTATCACAGCCTCCGCCCCAAAAGCAAAGTTTATCCCCGAATTCTTCTTTCAGTTTCCGGGGGTCCATATTATCCGCGGAGATCTGTACCGGGTTGAGGATATCCAGTCCCGCCTCAATCAGGCCGGGGATCAGGGGTTTTATGCTGCCGCAGCAGTGGAGGAAAACCTTTATATCCGAATTGTCGTGGACCACCCGGTTGAATTCCTTCATATAGGGCAGCACAAACTGTTCAAAGCAACCGGGGGAAAAAAACGGACCCGACTGCATTCCCATGTCCCCGTTAATTTCGATACAGCCTATATGAGCGCCGCCGTATTTCAGTATCCGTAAAAATTTTTCCGTCTGGCTTTTAAGGAGGGTTTTATTCCGGGCGCTTACCGTATCGGGATCGGTGAGCATCTCACAGGCCATTTCAATACCCGTAAAGAAGGCGTTGAATTCCCCCATAAGGCAGGTGAATTTGTCCGTCTCCTGATATATCCGCTCCGCTTCCCCGCAAAAGTATTCGAGATTTTCCTCATCGCCCAGATCCTTCATTGATATCCCGTCGCCGTCAAAGAAAAATCCCCCCGGGGGCATCCGCATTTCTTCATTACCCCGGCGGACCACATAATAATCCCCTTCACGTTCCACATTCATCCGTTCAGGAATTAAGAAACAATAATCCTCCCTGACATGCCATTCCTTTAGTTTCTTAAAGGGCGGATTAAGCAGAACCGTATCGCAGTGGAACCGTTCCAGAATATCATCATCCACCCGGGCGAGCATCGAAAATGTATCGACCGCCTGAATTTTGTCCGTGGATAAACCCAGGTGTTTCCTGAGATTGTAATAGGCAAATACGGAAATACCGGTGGAAAAATGCATACCCAGATCTATGGGGAAGCGATCGGCTTCCTCGTGGTTCAGGGCCTTGT
>JAISPY010000078.1 GCA_031274565.1 Treponema sp. | reverse complement strand
AAAGGCTATGACGATTATATCTATCAGTTTGTGCCGGATATTCCCGTATTCCGTTCACCGCGGATCGTGTATCTCTTCCAGATAATCTATCACCCGCGCCAGTTCATGTATGCTTATGTTCCCCATCCAGCGATTTTACTTTTAGCCGCCTCTGGCGTGGGCGATAACAGAAAGCAGAAGGTCTTCCCAGGTTTGAAACTCAAAAGCCCAGAAAAAGGTACGCAGGGCATTATAGAATTCATCACGCCGCCCGAAATACCCGCGGGCTTTTATAAAATCTTCATCGCACAGTATCATAAGCCCATGAACCAGAAACGCCAGAAGGTTCAATACGCAATAGACCTCGCTGGCGTGATTTTCCCCGTGTCCGAAGTTGTGTTCGAGATGGTATCCGTAGTTTTTCAGAACGTTGTTGTTTTCGTTCTCTATCTTCCAACGGGCGCGGCCGCACTCCGTAAGCAGGGAAACATTCTCCTGGGTTATCGTTTTGTCGATGATCCAACTGTTTTTATAGGTGATTTTACCCTTTTCCCGGTTGTAAATCTCGAAAGCGAGGTAATTGACCGGAAGCTTTTCGCCGTCGGCGCGGTTTTCAAGGCCGTTTATCCACTTATAGCGGTATTCAAGGTGATTCCGCCCCATCCAAACGGTAGTTTTCAGCGTTTCCGGGATACCCCACTCAACCTGTTCGGCTATCCAGGGGTGCGATTCGTCTTTGCAGGTGAATATGAAGCTCAATCCCTGGCCGAGAACCGCCTTGCAAGTACCGTGATTGGCATATACATCGTCTCCCAGCACCGTGGCCCGCAATGGTTTATAGTATTTCCCGTGTTTTTCGAGCAGTCTCGCCGCCGCCTTCCGCTCACAGTCCTGCTTGTGCTTTTCATAATTCCCCTCGGCACCTTCATTCCGTATCATTTCAGGCGCCGGAGGCAGCACCGCTTCCCCGCCGGGGCGAACCATAACCGCCGCCGTCATGCTGTGGTAATAGGTCGTTTTTCCGTTCTTCGTCAGGTGTAGACAGTGTTCGCAACGCACTTTTTCCGACGAATGATACCAAACCCCGTCCAGCGCTATCAAAACACCGCCGTCCAGCACTTTGTATTGCTCCAAACCTGAGTATTCCTCCGCCAAACCGAGGCCGTCTTTGAAGTTTCCGTCAAACTCTCCGGGTTCTATCCCATCGATCAGCCTCGTTATCTGGTTATTACACGATATTTCCTTCATCTTCAGGATGTTTTCCGCGTTCTTCCGCTGATTCCCCCCGGTCAAGCGAATCCTGATAGCTATGCATTGACATATGCTGGAAGAAAAACAGCCCGAAGGCGCTCTTTACCGCGTCGGCGAATTCGTAGGTTACATTAAAACCTTCCCGCCGCTTCCATATGGGGTTTTCCCCGACTTTCTTTCCTGTTTCCTCAAACCGACGGAGCTCCGCCGCTAATATTCCCCTACCCATGCGGTCATTTTATCATATGTTTTTGTAAAAGTAAAACCGCTGGGGTGGAGGTTTTTTTCTATGCGGCTATCCTGCTTGACGAGCAGGGCAAGGGCAATTACGTTTCTAATTTAGGGTAGGATAAGGAAATGCTTCACTCCAGACCCGTGGTACAGAAATGTCTAATTCTTTATCCTACAAAGCAATACAACTTTACATGCGGTTGCCCTGGCCTTGACGAAGTCAGTCCTATTCCGCTATTATTTTGGTTTATGACTGCCTATGAACTTCGTTCTAAATATATTGCGTTTTTTAAATCTAAGGACCATGCCCAGATTCAGGGGAAGTCCCTATTACCGGATAATGATCCCACCGTGCTCTTTACCACCGCAGGCATGCACCCCCTGGTACCCTATCTTTTGGGAGAGGATCATCCTGCGGGGAATCGTCTGGTGGATTACCAGAAATGTATCCGCACCGGGGACATCGACGTGGTGGGAGATACCAGCCACCTGACCTTCTTTGAGATGCTCGGCAACTGGTCCCTGGGAGATTATTTTAAGGAAGGAGCCATAGAGATGAGCTTTGAATTTCTCACTGCTCCGGAATGGCTCGGTATTTCCCTGGAACGGATCGGGGTTACGGTGTTTGAAGGAGACGCCACCGTAGCCCGGGATGAGGAATCCGCCGCAGTCTGGAAGCGGCTGGGTATACCGGAAAGCAGGATCAGTTACCGCCCCAGGGCTGATAACTGGTGGGGACCTGCGGGAGCAACCGGTCCCTGCGGGCCGGATTCAGAGATGTTCATCGATATGGAAAAGGAACCCTGCGGTCCTGCATGCGCCCCTGGTTGTTCCTGCGGGAAATGGCTTGAAATCTGGAACGATGTGTTCATGCAGTACCATAAGAATGCCCCAGAGGAGTATACGCCGCTGGCCCGGCAATGTGTGGACACCGGGATGGGGATAGAGCGGACCGTTACCATCCTGAACGGTAAAACATCGGTGTACGATACGGAGCTATTTGCCCCTATCATCGCCGCAGTGGAACAGGCTGCGGCCTATCACTACGGATCGGATCCGGACAAGGACCGATCGGTCCGGATTATCTGCGACCATGTCCGGGCGGCCACCTTCATTCTGGGGGACCCCAAGGGGGTGAGTCCTTCTAACGTGGGTGCGGGGTATGTACTGCGCCGGCTCATACGCCGGGCAGTGCGGCATGGCCTCAAACTCGGCATTCACGGGACACTACTCTCCCCCATTGCCCAGGTTATCATTGACCAGATGAGCGGTCCCTACCCGGAACTGACGGAAAACCGCCTCTTTGTGCGAACAGAACTGGATAAAGAGGAAGGGAGGTTCCTGGAAACCCTGCAGAAGGGAGAACAGGAATTCGAAAAACTCCTCCCCAGCCTGAGGCAGGACTCCCGGAAGATCATGTCCGGCAGGCTGGCGTTTAAGCTCTACGACACCTACGGGTTCCCCATCGAGTTGACCGAAGAACTGGCCGCGGAACAGGGTATGACCGTGAATCGCCCTGAATTCGAGAAAGCCTTCAAGCAACACCAGGAGCTTTCCCGGGCGGGAAGTGAACAGCTCTTTAAGGGAGGTCTGGTTGATCAGGGGATCATGGCGGTCAAATACCATACCGCCACCCACCTCTTGCACCAAGCCCTCCGGACGGTCTTGGGGAAGCACGTCGCCCAAAAGGGTTCTAATATCACTGCGGAACGGATGCGCTTCGATTTCTCCCACGGCGCGGCGATGAGCGCCGAAGAAATCGCCCAGGTCCAGGCGCTGGTAAACGAACAGATTCAGCGGGACCTACCGGTTACCATGACCATGATGGGTCTCGACGAGGCAAAAGCTTCTGGCGCTATTGCACTTTTCGGTGAAAAGTACGAATCTCAGGTCAAGGTGTATACGATTGGTGATGATTCCCACGGGGTTTTTTCAAAAGAAGTATGCGGGGGTCCCCATGTGGATCGCACGGGAACCTTGGGAACCTTTAAGATTCAGAAGGAACAGTCATCTTCTGCCGGGGTCCGCCGGATTCGGGCGGTATTGGAATAAAGGATTATCAGATGAGGGAAACAGAAGGGTCTTGTTCCCGAAGGATAGGTATGAAACGGCTTTTAATGGTCATCACGCTGGGTATGAGCCTGGCGGTCAGCGGCTTCGCTCAATCCGATTTGCAGCCTGTGGTTATTGTACGTTTAACCAAGAGTGAACCGATTACCGTTAAACAATACCGGACTGAACTTGAACGGATGGAAAAACAGGCCGGCAGGGTTTTGGATGCGGCGGAACGGCGGCAGGTGCTGGATGTGATGATCAACGAAAAACTTGCCCTTCAAGCGGCAGAACGGGATAAGATAGTCATATCTGATAATGAGATTAACCAGCAGATCCAGCAGCTCCGGTCCAGCATGGCTCAGCAGGTGGGCCGGCAGCCCACGGATGCGGAATTTGCCCTGGCGCTCAGAAACGAGACGGGCATGGAGATTCCGGCATTCCGGGAACAGCTCCGCAGGCAGCTTATTACCCAAAAATACCTCGTGTCCAAGAAACAGGATCTGTTTAATTCCATCAAGCCCCCCACGGAGACGGAGATTCTGAACACCTATACCTTGGCTAAAACCCAGTTTATCCGGCCTGAGACCGTTCGGTTCTCCATGATCCAGGTTCCTTTTGGTGCGGATGCCGCGGCTCGGGCCAAGGCCAAGGAAGTGGCGGATCGGCTTGTCCGGGAGATAGGCTCCAATCCCGCGAAATTTGATGAAGCCGTGGTCCGGGGGCAGGCCCCCAATGCGGGGTATCAGGCCGGGGATGGGGGCTATCTGCCCCGAAACCTGGAAGCCCAGCAGGTGGTAGGCCCGGAATTCATCGCTACGGCCTTCAGCCTGAAACAGGGGGAGGTGTCAAAACTCATCGAAGGCGCCCGGGGCTACCAGATCATCAAAGTTACCGAAACCTACGAACAAAAAAGCCTTGAGTTGGATGATGTGTTTCAGTTGGGAACCCGCATGACCGTACGGGATTACATCGGTAATGCGATGTTCCAGGAACGGCAGCAGGCGGCGCTTGCCAGGGCAACCCAGGAATTGGTTACTGAACTGCGGGCGGGGAACCCTTTCCAGATTTTTGAAAATAACCTGAAGTGGTAAGCCGATGGCATCCCGCAGAAAAGGCCGGATCCTGGCCTTTCAAACCCTGTACGCGTGGGAGACTTCCCACCGGTCCCTGGGAGAAGCGCTGGATTTTTCCTGGATAGAAGAGGAAAAGCAGAAGACCCTAGGGGAAGAACTGTTCGCGTTTTCCCGGCTCTTGGTAACGGGAACCATCGAACATATCAAGGCGGTAGATAGGACGATCCGTTCCCATATACTCCATTGGGATTTTTCCCGGGTGAACCGGGTTGATCTCGCGGTGCTGCGGATGAGTACCTATGCCCTCATGTACCAGCAGGATGTTTCCCCCTCGATCATCATCAATGAGGCCATCGGCATATCAAAAGAATTCGGTACCGATGATTCGTACCGTTTCGTCAACGGCGTTCTGGATAGTATCCGAAAAACCCTCCACAACCATACCCCAGAGGAGCTTACCCATGGATTCTCCTGCCCCGAATCGGCAATCAAAACGGACGCCCCGTAAAAACCCGGAAGGGCCTCGGGAGACCCAGAGAAAACCCTTCCCCCGGCGTGTTTTCCTCATAGGGGGGGCGCTTGCGGTGCTGCTTGTTGCTGGAGGAATCGCCGCTGTTTTTATGTTCTCCCCCTTCTCCCTGGGAATTGGCTTTTCCGCTCCCCCAGGCGCTGCAGGGGGAGATGCGTTTTACCGGGAATTGGCGGAATTCGATGTGCTGCTCCAGACGGATGGTCTTGAGCGGCCCGAACCGCTTAACCGCGTCTTGGATGGCCTTGAAAAAAAGTCCCTAGGGGTTGAAGCTTCCCTTTCCCTGCTCAAGCGCCGGAGGAGCTTGGCCCGCCAAGATGCCCGGCTGCGTCTCCCCTACCAAAAAGCAGTGGGTCGCGCCCTGAAAGCCTTTCCCTTCTCCGAGCCTATTGCCGCCATTGCCGCGGAGGAACTGCTTTTTAGGAATGGGTCCATCTCCGAGGAAACCGCGGCCCAACTCAGGGACTACGCCTCCCGGATCACTGAAAGGAGCCTCAAACCCCTGGCATTAAGTCTCTACATCCTCGCGGGAGACCTGGAGGACCCGGACAAAGCCGCCGCGATTCCCCAGGGGGACTCCCTGATTTTCGCGGTCTTACCGTTCCTCCAAGGGGAAACCGGAGCGCTTGATTTGGCAAAGGATGGGGCGCTGCTCCAGATCCTCCACGGGGATATCCCCGGAGCGACCACCCAGATACACGATCTGATCCAGGCTTCCAAGGAGCAGTATGACTCCGTCCCTGCAGGGCTGCTCCAGGGGGCGGTGCAATTTTTCTACGATTACGGTAATCCCCTCCAGGCGGCGGAGCTCTTATCCCAGTTTAGGGATGAAAAAAACCTGCTCCGTCAGGCGGATGCCCTCTGGCTTTCCGGCCATATTCCCGCAGCCCAGAACATCTGGACCATGCTCGCGGCTCCTGAACAAGCCGAGAAGGAAACTGCGGGGGCTTCCCCGGAAATCAAACTCGCCAGTCTCTATAACCTGGCGGCCACCGCCCCGACCCCCCGAGAAGCGGCATACTATCTGGAACGGATGTGGGGGGCGGAGTCTCTCACCGATACCCTGGCGTCTCAGGGAACGATAGGGGTGTACGGCATCATGCGGTATACCCGACTCTTGGATACCGCCCCAAGCCTGGAACTTCTTGAACGGGAGCAGGCGCGGCAGGAACCCCTGCTTGCGTTGGAACTGCTGCGCCGCCGCCTGAATACGTTACCCCTCGACCGGGCAGTCGCTGAAACCTGGCTGCTCCTCAACCACTATCCCACGGATGAACGGCTCTATCGCTGGGGGGCTTATTTTTTCGATTACCAGCGGCGGTATGCGGAAACTGCCCTGCTCATCAAAAACGCCGGCTACTATCATATAAGCGGTTCCTGGGTGGAACTGCATGACAGCCTCCATCTGATCATGGAAGGCCGTCTTGATGAAGCGGAGGAGCGGCTGAGCTCGATCCCCCAATCTGAGCGCATCTGGCAGATTCCCGCTAATAGGGGCCGGATTCTGGAAGCCCGCCGGGATCCCACTAATGCCTTGGAATACTACAAAACCGCCGCTGCCTGGGTCTCTGAAAAGCAATCCACCGTGAAGGTCCTGTTTAGAATAGGTCATTGTCTGCGGGTGCTTGGCCGAGACCAAGAGAGCCGCCAGACCTTGGAACGCGCCCTGGAACTCAATCCCCAGGACCTCAACGTCCGCTTAGAACTCCGCCGCCTCAATATACCGTTCTAGTTTCCTAAGGACCCGCAGC
>JAISPY010000065.1 GCA_031274565.1 Treponema sp. | reverse complement strand
CCCTATTTTTTCTTTGCTCCGCTATTAATCCTCGGTATACCCATGCTCGATCTCATCGGTAGCGAGGAAGCTTATGGTTAAGATAAATGAACAGGAGCGGGTACGTACCACGTATGAGGGACTGGTTGAGCGGGTTGCGGGTATTTTTATTAAAATCGTAACGAATCGATTTGTTCCAGCCGACCCCTTTAGGGTTATTGCGGAAAAAATCTATGATGAGGCCCCGCACTTTCTTGAGTTCATCCTGGAAACCGCAGGGCAGCAGCATGGTTTGGCAAAAAATGCGGTGGATACCGCAATCCTATCTGCCTGTATTGCCAAAACCATGGGATTTACGGATTTTACGATCCGTACGGTGATCTTGGGAGCCCTGGTTCATGATGTGGGAATGCTTTGTATCCCTCAAGATATCCTCGAAATAAAGAAAACCCTTGCAAAGGCCGAGCAACAGTACATTTTCGTACATCCGATTCATGGGTATAAGGTGATTGTGCAAGAATTCCGCTATCCTAAAGAAGTTGGCGCGGTTGCCTTGCAGCACCATGAATACTGGGATGGTACCGGATATCCCCAAGGCTTATCAGGAACCACTATTACGACGGCCGCACGGATCATCGCGCTGGGGGATGTCTTTTCTGCCATGACTGCACCCCGTTCCTACCGGGTAGCTATGACCGGACATCAGGCTATGCAGCAATTGGTAAGCGGGACGACTACCCATTTTGACCCGGAAATCCTCAAGGTCTTTGTATCCTTCGTGGGTATGTATCCCCGCGGTTCCCTGGTACGCTTAAATACCGGCGCCATCGCCCGGGTCATCGATCAAACCGAGATCCGCTTCAAACCCCGTATACGGATGATCACGGAAGCCTCAGGAGAACCCTACGCGGAAGTAGTGGAAATCAATCTGGCGGAAAACCGAGACTGGTTTATCACGGGGGATATCAGTGGGACGGATGGGATACCAATCCATAGGGTACTCGACTAGTATGGTAAGCGGGGACTTGCGCTCGTCTGCGGAAGATCCTGCAGAGGAACTGGTGCCCTACACGGTCATGGTCCCGGTTCCCGGTGGAACCATAACTGGCCGCGGTTCAAAGGGGGTGTTTGTCCAGGATCGGCAAGTACGGCTCAGTCCGTTTTTCATGGCCCAATACGAAACCACCTATGCCTTATGGTATTGGGTACGGATCTGGGCCCAGCACGAGGGATATACCTTTGCCCATAGAGGAAGGGAGGGAAGCGGCGCTAATCAAGGGGAACCCACCGAGGATCGGTATGAACCGGTAAGTTCGATTAACTGGCGGGATGCTCTGGTCTGGTGCAATGCCTACAGTGAACTGATGGGGAAGCTACCGGTCTATACCTGCGGGAAGGAGGTGATCCGGGATTCCAATGAGATCATACGCTGCAACCATGCGGAGATGCGGTCCGGTGAAGGGTATCGGCTGCCTACTGAAGCGGAATGGGAGTTTGCGGCCCGGGGAGGGAATCCCGCAGGGGAAGGGTGGGACTATACCTATCCGGGGGTAACCCAAGCGGAAGGAGCCGGGTCAGTGGGGTGGTATGGGGAGAACGGAGGGGGAAGCACCCATACGGTGGGGAAAAAGGGGCCTAATCTCTTGGGGCTGTATGACATGAGCGGCAATGTGTGGGAGTGGTGCTGGGACTGGTATCATCGTATGGTGTGGTATTGGGATAGGGAGCAGACTCGATCGAAACCCGAGGCAGGATACGGGATGAGCGGTTTGGCTGACGAGTGGGAATGGTACCGGGACCTTATCCCGAAAAATACGGACAATCCCCGGGGAGCGGTTTCCGGTGCGGCCCGGGTGAGACGAGGGGGCGGGTGGGACAGCGAGGAATCTCGGCTTGCGGTTACCTATCGGGGCGGCAGTGTTCCGGGCTGTACGAGCCGCAGCATTGGATTCCGGGTCGTATGTAGTGTCTACCCGGCAGTACGGAAAACAAGATGATCCTGCCTACCCTACGATCTTTGTTGCATCGGGCGGTGATTTTGTCGGTCTTCTGGTTGCCCGTTTTTTCCGTAACCACCAGAAGGTCCTATACTAGGAAAATAACCTGTACCCCGGAAGCGCAAGAGGTTTAGGTATGCACTTTATACATTCTTGTAGTATGCCCCCTCCCCCCCCTAAAAAAATTTGCGTATACGCTGTGGACATCAGATACCATATCCCACAGAAAAAGTACTTCCGCTCACTGGTCTTCCTTGGGCTGGGCAGTTCCGGCAGGCTGATTCCGCAACAAGAACATTTGTTTTCCCGCAACGCTTCTATTCCGATGCTTATCGCTGCGGTAAGTATTATCGCCATTGCCAACATCTTTGCCCTGACCAATATACAGACCTACTACGCCACCCTCTATCAAGGAAAAGCAATTTCACCCATGAACGCCATGAGTGTTTATGCGGCAGTGGAAAATATATCCCTGGCCATAGGGCCGGTGATTTTCAGTTATATCCTGGCGAACAACAGTGCCGCAGGCATGCAACTTTTTTCCTTGGGGCTAGTAGTTTGTCTTGGTATATTGCTATGTTTTTCCGTGTTATATATGCAAAATACGCAAAAAAAGAGAACCTAGGAGAAGAAAGGCGAAGAAGTATGAACAGTCTTAAAACAAAGTTTTTTGTCATTTTTGTCGGACTCAGCAGCGTGGCTTCCTTGAGTATTGGCCTCATCATGTTCTTCCAATACAACAAGTACATCAAACAGAGCTACGAAGATACCCTAACCCGGGTGGCAAAGATGATCGAAAAACAATACCCCCAGTTAGCTGATCCTGCCGCTCTTGAGCAGGAAGCAGAGGCATTATCAGATACCTTCTGGGAACTATGCCGCGGTCTTGAACATATCAATCAATCTTTTAATATGACCTATATTTATTACATGCAGCGGCTTGAGGGTAAATATCGATACTTGTTGTCTTCAGGGTTTACTATAGACCTCGAAGACTTGCTCTCCCCTTTATATAACGCTGAAGAGGTTGGGATAGAGGCGGAGATGGCATACAACGCCAAAACCATGCAGATAATGCAGTCCCCCCTCGTTAATGACTGGGGCGTTTTGATATCAGGGTTCCTCCCCATTGTTAAAGACGGCGTGGTGGTAGGCGTTTTGGGACTGGATTATGACATTTCATTCGTACAAGCCTTGGAACGGCGGGCAGAACTGAGCCTGCTGATTGCACTGATCCTCACGAATACCGGCGCAGCCTTTATTGCATTTTTCATTTCCGCTTCCTTCACGACTCCTATAAAAGAGGCGGAACTCGTCGCCGAATCCTTGGCGGATCTCCAGTTCGATGTTACCATTCGCCGAATGAAAAAAGATGAAATCGGCGCCATACAAAAGGCCCTTCTTAAAATACGGGACAACCTCCGCACCACCATAGACAACCTCAATGAGCATCTCTTGAAGATAAGCACCACCGGTAAGCGGCTTACGAGCATCGTAAGTCAATCCTCAGAGGCCCTGGACGTGATCGCCGGTTCCATGCATTCCATGCAGACCAAGGCGGACTCCCAACTGCAATCCGTAGCGCAGACCGTCGATTCCGTGGTCGATATTATTACCAATATCAAGTCCCTTGACCAGGCGGTGCGTACCCAAGGGACCCATATTGCCGGGTCCTCTGTAGCCATAGAACAGATGGTGAAAAATATTGGGTCGATCCGCTCGGTGGCTACCCACGCAGGAGAAACCACCGCGCTACTCAGTACCTCATCCGAAACAGGCCATAAGAAGCTGCAGCGGCTTACCGAGGAAGTGGAACGGATACATACCCGGTCAGCGGCCCTACAAAACGCGAATCGGACCATTGCCAACATCGCGGCTCAAACCACTATTCTGGCCATGAATGCGGCGATAGAGGCGGCGCATGCAGGAGAAGCGGGCAGGGGCTTTGCAGTGGTAGCCGGGGAGATCCGTAAACTGGCGGAACTTTCTGAAAAGGAGTCTACGGCTATTTCCGTAGAGATAAAAGCGGTGGAAGAGGCTATCAGTCGGATCACGAATGTCTCTACTGAAACCACGAGCACCATGGATAGTATCTTCCAGGAAATAAACGCCATGAACCGTTCCTTCAGCATTATTCACAAGGCAGTGGAAGAACAGGCAACCGGAGGGATTCAGATTCTGGATGCCCTAAAAACCATACAGGAAATGACCGAGCAGGTCCGAGATGGAACCAGCGTCATACATCAGAGGAGCGATGTCATCCATAAAGAGGTGGAGTCCCTCAAGGATATTTCCCATGAGGTACGGGAAAGTGTCCATGAGGTACGCATTGCCAGTAATCATATTGCAGAATTGCTGGATAAGGCGAAAGTATTAGCAGAATAAAACTACGGCGCAGAACCCGCAGCATGACCCTTTTTATATGCAGACCGCTGGTTTTTGCAGTACGGTTGAAAAGAACCGGTGTTTTTCAGGGAACATTATAGCATCGGTAACGCTGTTCTAAGCGTAACCGCTATAACAAGTCAAACACCCCCGGCAAAGCCGGGGACTTGTTTAGGTGAACCGCTCAAATCGGTTGGTTTAGGAACCGCCTAAAGGCGTTTTTTGTGGTTTGGTTCACGCTGCAGCCCCCTTGCAAGCAATTTCCTTTCCAGGGATACTGAACTCGATACCCCCAAGGAGCCGTTATGATCACCGATTCTTCCCCCCGCATCGATTGGCATCAGGGCTTTTTTAGTGCCCTGAAACTCATCTTTCAAGAGTACCACCATGTCCTGGCATTCCAAAGTGAAGTGCCCCTGAATACCAAGCAACTGCGTATCGACGCGGTGATCACCAAAAAGAACCCCCACGCGGTCGTCAACAACCCGCTCGCCGGGATATTTAAGCGGATAAATATCCTGGAGTACAAAAGCCCGGAGGATTACCTCTCAGTGGACGCCTTGTACAAGGCCATAGCCTATTGCTACCTCTATGCCTCCCTGGAACATCATGCGATTGTGGAGATAAGCCTGAGCCTGGTGGTGAGCAGCCATCCCCGGGAGGCGTTCAAGCATCTCCGGGAAGTACTGGGGTGGGAGGTGGAGGAGCAATGGCCGGGGATAACGGTGGTGC
>JAISPY010000031.1 GCA_031274565.1 Treponema sp. | reverse complement strand
CCACCACCTGGTTTGCCCCGCGGCTTACCGGGGAAGGGGCCTTCAAGGATGTATATTCGGTAATGGCTGCCTGGGGAGCCAATCACGGGGCTATTTCCTATGGGCACATCGGAGGGGATCTCATTACCTTGGCAAGCATACTGCGGATTCCGGTCTGTATGCACAATGTGGCGGAGGAGCAGATCTACCGGCCTAGCTATTGGAACGCCTTTGGTATGGATCAAACCGGTGCGGATTATCGGGCTTGCGCCGCCTTGGGTCCTCTCTATACATAGCCCCCGGATTCATCCAGGAGCACGTTTCGCATAGCACCATTTCGGGGGGCTTTTTTCTAAGGCCCTCCGCATTTTTTCTCTTTTTTTAATGGCCCTAGGATGTATCGGCCACCTACTTACCCCAGGAACGATCTTTTTCAAAAAAGCAGCGGGTACCAGGGACTGGATAGTTTCCCTTATGGTTTCAGTCTGTGGTATTTAAGGCGGCAGGGTAAAACGAAGAAACGGTTTTTTCGCCGGCAATATGCTCACTCAAGAAATACCGGTGGAGATGGTACGAGGTGGCTAGTAGCGATAGGCCGGAGTGGCCCCCTATCGCTGATTGTTGCTTCAAGATACTCAACCGGGCAATGAGCGGTTCCCGCTCTTTTGAGCACTTAAAGCAGCAATGGGCCTACACGTTTTCACTGAGAAAAACGCTTCCAGGCGGCGTCTACCGCGTTCATCACGGTTCCCCGAAAAGCCCCCTGTTCCAGGACCGCAAGCCCGGCAATGGTGGCGCCGCCTGGAGAAGCCACCATGTCCTTAAGCTCCCCGGGATGTTTCCCCGTCTCTTTGACCATGGCCGCTGCTCCCAGGACGGTTTGAGCCGCATAACGCAGGGCCTTATCACGGGAAAGCCCTGAACGTACCCCGCCGTCTGCGAGGGCTTCAATGAACAGGTACACGAAGGCAGGGCCGGATCCGGAGAGCGCGGTTACTGCGTCCAGATACTGCTCGTCCAGGATATCCACGATTCCGGCTCCGCTCAGGATATGTTCCAGTTCAGCGATCTGGGCCGGGGGCACTTCCGGCGAAGCCGCAAGGGCGATGAGCCCCTGCCCGATGAGGGCCGGGGTATTCGGCATGATGCGGATGATCCGAGGCTGAGCGCCGAGGGCTTCCTGGATCCGTTTGATAGACCACCCGGGGGCTAGGGATACCAAGATTGGTTCGGTCCTGGAATCGGTGCCTGGGGTGAGCCGGTCTTGTATCCCAGGGGCAATCTCCTCCAGGACTACCGCAAGGACCTGGGGCTTTACCGCCAGAAAGATCACATCCCCCTGGGCAACTGCCTCGGTATTCGAGGCGTAAACCGAAGCGCCCAGTGCCTTTGCCGCAGCCGCTGCTTTGGCCTGGTCCCTATCGGTAAAGCTGATACTATAGGAACCGCCGGCGCCGCGGACTGCTCCTTGCATCAGGGCAACCCCCATGTTGCCGCTGCCTATACAGGCGATGGTCCTTCTCATGGCAGTCTCCTCATTACTCGTCTCCATAATTTTCCATCTTTAATTTTCCCTCTTTCCATGATTTTCCATAACCGTTGATTTTTTCAAGCTGCGCTGCTATACCTGCTGCAATGCAAAGGTACCGCCCTATGATAACCTATCCGCAGGGGAAGGGGAATAGGTAACGAACTGCTCAGCCTGTAGCGGCAGCAGGACGGGCATACCAAACAGTATGCACTGGCTGATACGATACAGCGCGGTTTGGAGGGGCGCCACCTGCCTCGAAGGGCTTATGGAAAACGCCCGCTTCACCATAGACCCTTCACCGCCATGCGTCAATCCTTATGGAGCCGAGGGATGGTACTTGGGTTAAAAAGTCCGATGACCCAACATGTTTGACCGGCTCGCAATGAAAACCATACCATAAGCTATGGGTTGGTACCCCCCTGGTCTCGGTAAAACCCGTCCTTCCAGTTGAACCGGCTGGTCCGGGGGAGGGGGAGGCTGTTTTTCACTGCCCGCATCAGGTCCTTGTAATCCACTTTTTTGAGGGGAGGCCCTGAAAGATCCAAGATGAACCGGTTAAATCCCGCAGCCTTGAGAAAGGGCATCTTATCGACGATGGAAAAGGCGCGCTCCGGGATAACCAGAGACCCTTCATGATCACTGAGCAGGGTAAATGGTTCGTCCCGGCTGTCGGTAAAATGCCGAAGCCGACCAAGATCCGCCCGTATACGGAACAGGGGGGGGTAGGCAAAGAGGGTGATAAACAGGCACGAACGCCGATTGGGGTCCACGGTCTGCTCCAGGTTCTGTCGGTTATTCTCAAGCGGCGTAACCGTATACTCCAGCCCTAAACCGGCAAGAAAGGCCAAAGCCCAGCGGTTAAAGGCATAGAGAGCGGGACCGGCAATCACCGCGGCATCTTTTCCCCGAGCGCCGCGAAAATAGGCGCACTGCCCGAGATTGTTCACCACAAACTGACGGTAGCCCCGGCTTAGGAGCAGGGGGATTTCTTCACCCACGATCCGGTCCTGGGCTTGGGGAAAATAGGGGTTCAAGACCAGGATGATTTCCCCCGGACTAAAGGGTAGGGGCGGCTTATTTCCCAGGAGATAGGAGGCGGTCTTGCGGGTATAGGCCAACATGACCCGCAGGGGCCTCACTGACTGGAGGATATACAGGTCCTCGATCCGGGAAACTGCGGTATACAGCCCCTCGGGGAATTGCCGCGACTGCTCCTTTTTTCCCTCCAGGGGTTTCGGCAGGTCCAGAGACGGGGCGTGGTCCCAGCCGGGCATCCTGCTTGAAGATCCCCGGGCCGGGGGAATCACCGGGGCATACCGTTTGGACATGGCCTTGGTCTGGATGAGGTACACCGCATCCCCCGGCTCAAACCCATCAGGAATGGAAATCCACTGCATACCCGATGTTTCCTGGGGATCCGCTTGAACGAAGCGGACCTTGTGGGATTGGCGGTCCGTATCATCCGCCCGGTGTAACCGTACCGAATCACCTAGACCGGGCATCAGCGGGCTTTCCGGGATAAGCCCCCGCCGCTCAGGGCCTGTGCCGGTAACCTTGAGGAGCGTACCCAGCGGAATACCGGTTCCACCGCTCCTATCGGCCTTGAGCCAGTCCACCGGTTCCGCCGTAGTATGTGGATTATGAAAAAAGTAGAACTGCGTCTTTTCCCGGGCAAAATCGTTACGCAGGATCCGCTGGCCCGCGGCTATGGCCCGCCGGAGGGTCTCCTCGTTCCCGCCGAGGGCATCGATAACCTGCCGGTATGCGGAAACCACCGTTCCCACATAGTCCGCGCTTTTCATCCGACCCTCGATTTTGAAGGCATTGATCCCCGCCTCTGCCAAGAGCGGAACCTGTTCGAGCAGTTGGAGGTCTGCAGGGCTGAAATAGTAGCCCCCCTCAGATGCGGCGCCTGCCCCAGCAGGCTCTTGGGGCCTGAAATACCGTCTGCACGCCTGGGTACAAAGCCCCCGGTTCGCGGACTTTCCCCCCAAGTAGCTGGAAAAGAGGCACAGCCCCGAAGCGCTTACACAAAGGGCGCCGTGGACAAACACCTCCAGTTCCATGTTGGTTTGGAGGCGGATATCCCGGATTTCATCGAGACTCAGTTCCCGGGCCAGTACTACCCGGGAAACGCCGTATTTAGAAAGCAGATTCACCCCGTGCACGGAAGCAACGTTCATCTGGGTAGATGCATGCAGTTTGAGCATAGGAAGGTGCTCCCGTACGAGGGGGATGATCCCGAAATCCTGGACAATGATCCCATCCGGGCCCAAGGATGCCGCATAGCGCAAGAGCTGATAGAGCCTGTCCGCTTCCCGTTGCTCAAAGACCGTGTTGATAGTTACATAGAGCTTACGGCCCATACGACGTAGGCTGCGTAAAGCCCCTTCAAACTGGGCATAGGTAAAATTGGCGCTCCGCATACGGGCATTGAAGTACTTGAGTCCCAAGTACACCCCGTCAGCCCCTTCTCCCAGAGCCGCATCCAAAGCTTCCGGGGAACCAGCCGGGGCGAGTAATTCAATTGGCTGCATAGGAGGCTAGTATAGAGGTTCCGCAGCTTCAGCGCAAGCATGGATTTTTGTTCCGGTTCCGTAGTATAGTTAAAAAGCGTTGAAACAGCGGGTTCCTCAAGGGATGTTCCCGGTAGGGATCTCCAGCATACGATAAAGTAAGGAGTTTTCATGAGTAATGGTATACCGATAACCGCGGCCAATTTCGAATCCGAAGTCTTGCAGTCCCCGGTGCCGGTCTTGGTGGAGTTCTGGGCGGTCTGGTGCGGCCCCTGCAGGATGATGGCCTCCCTGCTTGATGAGCTTGCCCAGGAATATGCGGGTAAAATTAAAGTGGGTAAGATCAATGCGGACGAAGAACCGCAGCTCGTGGAACGGCACGGCATTGCGTCGGTACCGGTCATGGTCTTGTATCACCAGGGAGAACTCATCCGGCAAAAAAGCGGCGCCCAACCCAAGCCGGTCATAGAAAGCCTGTTTAAGGACCTCGTAGGGGGGTAACGAATCCGTCCTTCCAATGCCACACCGGTCGGGCATCTTCCGATGAAAAGGACTGGATCCGGTTAAAATCCGGAAGCCAGCCCGTATCCGGCGCTAATTCCTGGTAAAAGCCCTCGGTAATGGCAAAGGTATCGAGCCACTCTAAGACCTGTTCGTATTCCTTGACCTGTACCGAACGGTCCAGGCTTCCCAAACCGGCGCTTCCTGCGGGCCCTAGGGGGGTGTACTGCATCATCACCGAAAGGAGCGCCCGACCCTGGGCCTTTTCCGCAAACCATTGCAGCACCGATCTCGTGGACTCCAGGTAATCGGGGAGCACTAAGTGCCGGATGATAACCCCGGAAACCAAGCCCCCTGCCTCGTTAAACCGGAGCCTGCACGTTTCCAGCATCCACTGGATCGCCTGTTCCGCGTGCTCGGGATAATCCGAGGCATGGAAGAAGCGGTCCCCCAGGACCGGGTCTAGGGTTTTCAGGTCCGGGAGATACCCGTCCAGCACTGGTTCCATGAGTCTAAGGCTTGCAAGACTTTCATAGGCGGAAGAATTCCAGAGTACCGGAATGGAAAGCCCCTGGGCCTTGGCCACCTTGAGACCCGCGGCCAGGGCTGGCGCGGCATGGCTGCCGGTAACCAGGTTGATATTCTCGGCCCCCTGCCGCTGTAGGGCCAGGCACAACTCCGCCAAGGACTCCATCGAAAGGGGCCTTCCCATTCCTTCCTGGGAAATCTGATAATTCTGACAAAAAACACAACCCAGATTGCAGCCGCTTATAAAGATCGTCCCTGAACCGCCTGAGCCGGTAATGGGAGGCTCTTCTCCCCGGTGTATAGATGCCGCGGCGATGCGGAGTTCCGCGGTTTCCCCACACAAGCCTTTCTCGCCCCCCAGTCGGTCTACCCCGCAGTTGCGGGGGCAGAGGGTACAGGGGCTATACCTATTGGTTGGGCTCTGCATGGAAATCATTTTATACTACTTCTCACCATAATACCCTGTTTCAAGTGTCTTAGGGTTTCGGCAAGCCCGGAGTCATCAAAGGCAGTGTACAGGCGGCGCTCCTGGGGGGATTCCGACAGCGGCGGATAGGCTACTGGATCCTCCACCGAAACCGAGGTTTCCTGCGTGGGCTGCGGCGCTACCGGGCTTTCCTGCATCGGTTTACGGCTTAACCGGAAGGAAATTCCGGTGATCTCCGGGAACCGGCGCTGAAAGGCGCTGAGTAGTTCCCGCTGTTTGGTCTGAAAGATCTGAATCCACCCGGGATGATCCGCCTCGATCAGGAGTATCTGCCGTTCATATTCCACCACCCGGGAATGGTCAACCGCCGCAGGAATTTTCTGCGCTTTAACGATGGAAGCCCAGGAATTGAACAGCGCCGAATATTGCTCAGCGGCATCCCGCGTCTTATCATCAAAAAAAAGCGTGATGAGTTCCGCTGCTTTTTTCATACTGCCCCCGGTAATTCCCTGAGAAGTTTGGCTGACTTTGCCATGGTTCTCTCTTTAATCATACAAAATATTGCCTATTAAGCGCCGCTACAAACGCCCAAAGGACCGAAACCTGGTCGTTTTGGATACGAAACTATACCACTGTCCCAAAGGTTTTGTACCAGTATAGCCGATTGGCAGGCCCTTGAGCTAGCGGGTTCCTCCTCGTCATTTTTTTCCGAAGAAGGGTTTTCTTGCAAGCAATCCATAGCTTGGGTATACGGTTTTCAGATCCCAAGGCCAGCGCATATAAACAAAAGAGTCCGCGAATGACGCGAATTAACGCGAATTAGGGAATGACCACCATTCTTAATCCGTGTAATTCGCGTAATTCGTGGACAAAAATTGTTATGTGCGCTCGCTCTGTTCAGATCCTACTCGACAAGGTACCGATAATGTTCTATCTTTTAAATAAAGAAGACGGTGGAAGAAGATGGTGATACAGAGGCTTACCAGGCTTTATTTCAAGAAGGTATAAATGAGAACGGAATTAGATCTATTCCCAGAGGGATCTTTTGCATATACCTCGGCGTTGTTGTCCCGAGAAGGGCAGGGGGCCTTGTGGGAGTATTATCAGGAGACGAATCGTCTTTTCATCTATGGCCGCTCCTTTATTAAGGATATCTACGGTCTTGATGCCGCTTTTATGGTATATGACCTCACCGAATATCTGGAAACCTTCTGCCAAGAGGACTGTGCCGCGTCTATAATCGATATGTTTAAAAAGGCTCTGGCAGACTGCTCCGGGTATGACCATATCCATCATATTCGCCACCAGGACTGGGGAACCTATCGGATGATTCACGCAATAGGGATCATTCGGGATACGGGTCAGGGGCGTATCATCTGTGGCTGTTTGCAAGATATATGCCACGGTATCGGTTCTGAACAGCATTTTATCCAGGCAGAGGTCAAACGGCAGGTGCGTCTGCTGCTGGATGTAACCCCTACCGCCTGTATGTTCTGGAATGATCGGTATATGCTGGTGAATTGCAACAAGAAGGCCCTTGAATTATTCCAATGCAGTTCCAAGGAGGATCTCTATCAGCGGTTCCTGGAATTTTCCCCGGAATATCAGCCTGATGGTAGTAAGAGCCGGGAGAAACGGATCGCCTGTCTGCGTAAAGCCATGGAATCGGGGATGGAAGTTTATGAATGGTGGTACCGTCTCCCGAGCGGAGAATCGCTGCCCGTGGAAGTTGCCTTGGTGCGGATATTCTGGGACGGCGGCTACTGTATCGCGAGTCATATCCGGGACCTCCGCCCATTCAAGGAGTATCTCCATACCATTGAACAAACCCAGCAAAAACTGATTGCCGCTCGTAACGAGGCCGAGGAAAGCGACCGGGTCAAAAGCGAATTCCTGGCGCACATGAGCCATGAGATCCGCACCCCCATGACTGGGATTCTCGGGATGACCAAGCTGCTGCTCCAGAGCGGTATCACCGAAAAGCAGCGCTTTTATAGTACCGCCATCGACCAGTCCGCCAAACACCTATTGCGTATCATCGATGATATCCTGGATTTTTCCATGATTAACACGGGTAAACTCTCCCTTGAGCAGGTCCCCTTCTCCCTGCAAAAGACCCTGGGGGAGGCCCTTGATGCGGTACTGCCGGAGCTTAAAACCCTTACCATGACCCTCACCCAAGAACCAGGTATCCCTGATACCCTCATCGGAGACCCCCTACGGCTCACCCAGGTGCTGGTGCATCTTTTGGACAATGGGATCAAATTTACCAAGCAGGGGAGCATTTCCCTCGGAATTCGCCAGAAGGATCCCGCAGAGCGTGATGTGGGGACGTTTGAGTTTTCCATAACCGATACGGGCATCGGCATGACTGCGGAGCAGGTAACAGGACTGTTTGTTCCCTTTGTACAGGCGGATTCCTCCCTTACCCGCCAGTATGGCGGAACCGGTCTGGGGCTTACGATCTGTAAAAATCTCGTTACCCTCATGGCAGGCTCGATTACCTGCGAGAGTGCGGGAGGGCAGGGAACCACGGTTAGGTTTACCGTCCCTTTGGGGATAGCCGCGTCCCAGGAGCCGCCGGTCTATCATCAGGCTGCGGGAAAGCGGATTTTTGCCCTGATGGAGGATGCGCCGTCCGGTAGGGCTTTGGGTCTGCAATGCCAGATCCTCGGCGGTGCATTTTTGGGCTTCAGCACGGAAAAGGATACCTGGGAAGAGGCATTGCCCCCGGATCCCGATGTCATCCTGATTTCCTGGACCGAGATACGGTTCCGCATCAAGGATGCCCTGGAACGCTTGTCCCGACGCTACGGTACGGCCAGACCTGGGCTACTTATCCTGGTGGGGGATCACGGGGATCATGCCGGTATCAATGCCCTGGATGCTTCTTGTCAGGTGTTGTATAAACCGGTAAGCACCGCCGTACTGTATCGTCACATTATGGATCTCCCTACCCCGGTAGTGGAAAAAGCGCAACCCGTGGATCCGCTACCGGTGATCCCTGACCATATCCGGGGCGCTCATGTGCTCTTGGTGGAAGACAATGAGATTAACCAGATCATGGCCAGTGAACTGCTCATCATGGAGGGCTTTAAGGTGGATATCGCTTCCAATGGCCGGGAAGCGGTTGAAATGGTAGCCCAGCATGATTACGATATTGTGCTTATGGATATTCAGATGCCTGAAATGGACGGGCTGACCGCGACCCGCCTCATCCGGCAACGGGCGAATACCATTCCGATCCTTGCCTTGACTGCCCATGCCCTGGCCTTTGACCGGGAAAAGAGCCTTGCGGCGGGGATGAACGATCATATTACCAAGCCCATCGATCATAGGCTGCTGTTCCGCGCCATGGCCCGATGGGTTCATCCGCATCCCCGGGGAGGGTGTACTGCCTGATTCCACTATATCGCAATGCCCCTTGACATTTTTTGAAAAAATTATTATAAAAATAATTCGAGGACAAAATGGTAGATAAAATAATGGATTTGGCAATAAAATATAATGGAAATGATGTAAAACGCATAAACCATTTACTAAAAGTATATTCGTTTGCTCATTATCTTGGAGCAATGGAAAATTGTAATAGTGAATTACAGACAATTATTGATATTGCGGCATTACTTCATGATATTGGTATGCATGAAGCGGAACGAAAACACCATTCAAATGCTGGAAAGTGGCAAGAAATTGAAGGGCCTATAGTCGCTCAAGACCTTTTAAACACTATAAACTTGGATACTAATATTCAGGCAAGAGTATTATATCTTATTAGTCATCATCATACGTATAAAGATATTGACGGAATTGATTATCAAATATTAATTGAAGCAGACTTTTTAGTAAATATATTTGAGGATACTATGGAAAAGACAGCCATAAATAATATAAAGAAAAATATATTCAAAACAAATAATGGTATCAAATTATTGGAACAATTATATGGAACAGGTTCTTGGTAATGAAAATATGAATTTATAATAGTATAGCAATAGAGAACATAAAAATAAATAAAATTGTGTAAATCATATAGAATGGAGTCATGTAATGGCAAATTTTGAACAATTATTTAAACAAATTACCCCGGAGGAGATATTCGACACATATAATGTGTTTTCGATGGCAGAAAAGGAATTTCCTCTGGTTACTGCGGGTAAACCGGATCATTTTAATTCCATGATATGGACTTTGGGTGGTTTTGGGATGCATTTAAGCGCCAGTGGTATTAAGAAACATTTAAGGAAACCTACCGTTTATGGTTTTTTTCGCGAAGACCGGTATACACTGGAGTTGATGCAAAGAGAACAAACCTATACGATCGCTTTCTTCCCGAATGAATATAAGGAACAAACATTCCTTGTGGGAAAGACATCAGGAAGAGATAGTTTGAAAATGCAAGAACTTGAATTGACCAGTGTTCAAACTCCATCGGGTAATATATCTTTCCAAGAAGCCAAATTGATTCTTGAATGTACATTAACGCAACTTACTACAGTAAAGTCAGAGGATTATTGTGCCCAAGAAGTTCAAGACAGTTTAAATGAAACTTATCAAGAAGAAAAACAGTATCGTAAATTGGTATTTGGAGAAATTA
>JAISPY010000018.1 GCA_031274565.1 Treponema sp. | reverse complement strand
GTAAAGGTAAACCCGGTAATGTCCGGGTCTGCCGGGTCTTCCGGCTCATCGGTCGGCTGCGGACAGCCGGAAAACCCGATAACACTGCATACCAGGACCAACCCCATCAGGGCCGCCCGTACCCATTTCAATCCTTGCTTCATAAGGATCCTCCTAAAAATTAAGTAAAAATAACTTGTATACCCTGAGAACCCCGCCTATTCCCTATGAACAGCGTTGGTTCCCAAAAGTCCGCGCTCCGGGAAGGGGGTCGCCCGTTTCCCGGCATCCCCCTCCCCCTTTTTTTTAACTGGACAAGACCACTTTCACTGGTCGCCGGGAAAAGGCCAGGAAGGCTCCTCCCACCAGCGCGGCTGAACCAAGGCCCGCAACCCCGCCGGGAACGCCTGCCGGGAAGCGGGGCATCCCTGCCATCCGCTCCTCCTGCAGCGCCTTCACGCAGTATTCGTGCAGCGGACATCCGGGAATATACGGTAATTCCCCTGCCACTGCCACGATAGCCTGCGCCCGCGCCCTATGGTTCACCAGAAAAAAGACCCCGGTTCCCACCAGTAGGCAGGGAATAAGGCTCAACCATCTCTTTCTTTTCATTACACTTCCTCCTTAACGAGAAATTATTTTACAACCGCCTCAAGGCGGTAGTTTTTAACCCTTACGCGCTCAGTGAAAAGCGCCGCGTCTTATTTCCACTCCGCGCTTGCTACGTGCTGGAAATCCCAGTTCAGCGCCCCGTGGTGGTGTTCCTGGGCGGTAAACCGGCCGTTGACTACTGGCGTAACCGTGGAAGCGGTGTACCCGAAGGTGTCGCTGAAACGCCATTCCCCGAGGATCACCAGTACCTTGCCCCGCAGCAGGTACCCGTTGTCGAACTGGTGCATCGCGTGGTGGTAGGTGCGGGCCGTCCCGTCGGTCCTGAACTTATACGACCAGGTGGTATTGCCATCGGTGTTATGCTCCCCGTCCCAGTCCGCGTGCCATTCCCCAATCAGGTCATTGGATAGGGAGAGGGGCTTCTCCACCGCCGCCCCCTGCCGCGTCAGGGTGATAGGGTGAGCGGTATCGTCCTGTATCGTGTAGTAGTCGTTGGTTCCTAAGGTCAAGATTTGCGGAATAAGCGTGATAGTGGCGCTATTCACCGCGAAACGGTATTGCTTTATCTCCGCACTTGCGGCTGAGTTGGTGTCTCCCCCGGCGGTTACCAGGGTGTTGTGTTTGACATTGGTACCCAGTCCCTGGCCGTACCAGATCAAATAGCTGTAATCGTCCCCGACCTCAGACAAAGCCGACCCGGTCCCGCCAGTACCGTCCTCGCGAAAGACCCAATACACCCCGTCCCCCGCCTGCCAGCTCCCGATAAACGGATTAACCAGCGGCGTATGCGGATCATCTTCCTTCCCTCCGCCGCCAAACGCGCACCCCACAGTTACCGTTACCGCCGCCACCGCGGCAATTCCCATGATCCGTATCCTGTTCATATCCTTCCTCCGCTATGTTGCTTTCCTTTTTCTTCCATTATTTCCATCCTCCTTATACCATCCCCGCACCCGCTTTATTCCGCCGACTCGATAAACGACAAGGGGGACGGCGTTGCTTGCTTGCCCGGCTGGAACCGGTATTTTATCCCGATAGACGGGGTGATGGTCATTTTGCCGCTCCCCGCTTCCGCGTCCACCAGGTCGTTGCCGGTTCCCGTACTCCCGATGCCGTCAAAAACCACCGTGGCGGTAAAAGTGAAATTGTTTATCGTGTAGGCCACATAGGGTTCTATGGTCCATTCCTTAAAACGGTCGTCGGCGCTTACCGTAAAAGACCCGTAGAAGGAGCCCTTTCCATAGGTCAGGGTCAGTTCCGTCTCCCCGTATTCAGTGTCCGGGCGAATCCACATCCGGGGGCTTACCTGTATGCCCAGGCCAAAGGGAAAATTGTACCCCAGGGTAGCATAGCCATCGATGCACAGTTCCGGGTCTTCCGCATCCTGTACGAGGAATTGATTCACATACTCCGAATAATCCAGGGGAACGCCGATAGTGGCGGTTATATCCCCATAGTAGAGGTCTTGGGTGAGGGTAAGGCTGGGTTCCGCGTTGGCGAACATGAAATAAAACCCGTCCGTATCAAGGGCGAGCTTTGTATCTTTGGTGATATTGAACTGATCATCGTTATCCAGGCTTACCGTCAGGGTCGTGGTATCGCCCAAGAGCATATTGTACCCCAGGGTTGCTTGAAAGCCCCCTTTCTGTACCAGCGGTTCCTCAAAGAAGAGGGTATAAAAAGCGCCTATATAGAGATCAAAATCCCCGAAGTTACCGAAATAGGCGGCGGTTGGTTTCAGGGTAAAGACCGGGTTCCGGGTGGTATCCGCCAGATCGTCAAAGCCGGCGATCACCCCGAGGTTGAGGTTATGCACCGCGCTCATCCCGGGACTCAGCTCATCCCGGTTCTTATTGGCCCGCCGCCGGTTCCGCTGTTCCGCCCGCAGAGCGCGAACACAACTTTCATGGAGGGGACAACCGGGAATATAGGGCAGGCTCATCAGTCCCGGGGCCCCTGACACCGCGAGGAGTACCGAGAGCAGCACCCCTTTCGTTCCGTGATTAAGAGAACACACAAACACACTCCTTTACTGCCATGCAGTTGTTAAGGCTCCGGCGGATGCTACACGCCCTGAGCCAAATAGCTACCTGAGCATTTCTGCAAAACCGCAGGTGCTTCAGTCGGGCAACCGATTCATTACCCTTCGTTACGCAGCTACATACCCGAATAAAAAAATAGATTTTACATACCATACCCCCCGCTCCCCTGCCATTGTTCATAAGGAATTTGTTTTTTGGGCAAACCGCCGCCGGGACTTTCTGGGAAAGCGTAATGGGACATACCATTGAGCGAGATTGTGGATGAACAATGGGTAATGGGGAATAAAGACAGGATAGCCGGAAAATTCCGCGGGGTTCTTATACCATTGTGCATTTGTTGAAAAACCCCCCCCCCCCCCCCCTAAAAAAGAAAACGAGGGAAAGGGAGGATGAGGATGGTAGGGTATACGGCAAAGAAGACCGCGGCTCGGAATAGTACCGCGATCCGTGAACTTTCATCATAACCATACTAAACAAGATCAAACTAAGTTCCTTTTAGCGATTATTACCGGTACTGTTATACCTAATCGGATTTTAGAGTATAGTATCGTTGAACGAATTGTTTGTCAATAATAGTTGAATGATTTTTGTACGGTTTTTCTTGGTTTTGTATTTTTTTTCTATAACGAGTAAGCGGCATCAACGGTCTAAAGACCCGTGGTTCAAGCCGCCTCCCGAAAGGGCCTTGGTCCACCCTCTTGACACCCGCTAATCGCCTGGACTATAACTAAAATATTCTTGAGAAATTAAGAGAGAAAAAAGAAAAAGGATAATCGTTCATGTACGCATTGATAGAATTTAAGGGGAAACAGTATAAGGCCGAACCTGGCGCCCGGTTGAAGGTTGACCGGGTTGATGGGGAGGTAGGGACGAGTCTCGATATTGATGCCGTGCTCCTCATCGGAGGAGAGGTCCCGCAGGTGGGAACCCCCTATGTGCAGGGCGCCAAGGTATCCGCGGTGATTGAAGCCCATGCAAAGGACCGGAAAATTATCGTTTTTAAGTATAAATCCAAGAAGGATTACCGCCGCAAGCAGGGACACCGGCAGCAGTATTCGGTACTTAAAATCGAAACTATCCAGGGAGCGTCATAAGACGCGATGATTGAGATCGACCTGGCTTTAGATGAAGCAGGGGTGCTCATGGCATGCGGCGTGCAGGGTCACGCCGGGGCAGGTCCCAAAGGCAGGGATGTGGTGTGCGCTGCGGTGTCGGTGCTTACCAAGACCGCCCTGGGGGTGCTTGCCGTGCAGGAAGGGATACGGGTACAGGGAGCTGCGGAACGGGGCCTCTGGCGGATGGAAACCGAGTATACCCCTGAAGGCAGGGGGTTTCTGTTTGCCATAGGGGTTTTCCTAAAGGAAGGACTTGAAGCGGTTTCTCAGGAGTACCCGGATCAGTGTAGGATAACTATAACGACAAAGCGGAGGGGCTTGTATGGCTCGAAAGCGGGGCGGTAGCGGCGCTAAAAACGGACGGGATTCTAATCCCCACTATCTCGGTATTAAGGCATCAGGAGGGTCTCAGGTTAGGGCGGGGACTATTATTGCTCGGCAGCGGGGTACGAAGATACATCCGGGGATCAACGTGGGGTGCGGTGGGGATTATACCCTCTTCGCCCTGGTTGACGGGACCGTGTCTTTCTCCACGCGCCGGGGCCGAAAACTAGCGGGGATCATTCCCCCGGGAACCCTGGAATAGGGGGATTACGAGGGCGCTCCAGGGCGCTCGTTCTGTCTTCGGAAATAACTGTTCCGGAAACAACCCGTTGAATAAGCATGGAAAAATTTGCCGACGAAGCGCTTATCGAAGTCTCTTCAGGTTCCGGGGGAAATGGGTGCGTTGCCTTTCGCCGTGAAAAGTACGTTCCCCGGGGAGGACCCGCTGGAGGCGATGGAGGACGGGGGGGAGATGTGGTCTTTGTGGTCCGCCGTAACCTCCGTACCTTGGCCCATCTGCGGTATAAGCGTTCCTTTAAGGCGGAAAATGGCCGGGACGGGGAAGGGGGAGGCCGGTATGGGAGGCAAGGGGAGGCGGTGTTCATTCCGGTGCCTCCGGGAACCGTGCTGAAAGATGCGGCAACCGGGGAACTCATTCGGGATTTCGGGAAAACAGGGGAGGACTTTGTGTTCCTCCGGGGCGGAAACGGCGGCTGGGGTAACCTCCACTTCAAGTCTTCGGTTCAACAGGCCCCCCGGAGGGCCTTGCCAGGACAAGCGGGGGCACTGCGGCGTGTCCAGGTGGAACTGCAACTCCTGGCAGACATAGGCCTGGTGGGTCTTCCGAATGCGGGAAAATCTTCCCTCCTCAACCGTTTTACCAATGCCCGGCCCAAGATCGCTTCCTATCCTTTTACCACTAAGATCCCCAACCTGGGAGTGCTTACCCTGGATGATCGGGATATTATCCTGGCGGATATTCCGGGACTGCTTGAAGGGGCGTCCAGCGGGGTGGGGCTGGGGATTCGCTTCTTAAAGCACATCTCCCGTACCACGGCGCTGGCCTTTCTCATCGATCTGGCGGAAGATACCTATGAGGAGGCTTTTGCCATTGTATACCAAGAACTCGCGGCATTTTCTGCGGACTTGATCCAGAAGCCCCGGGTGCTGGTGGGTACCAAGATCGATATGCCCGGAGCGGCTGGGCGTTTGGAGCGATTGAGCAGGGCCCACACCGAAGAAACCGTACTGGGTATTTCGGTTTTTTCCGGTGCAGGTATCCCGGAATTGGCCGCTTGCATGGGGGGCCTGGTCGGGAGCCGGGATACCGGTAGTGCGGTTCGGGCTGCGGGGGGCGTATGCTGATCCGGTTCGATTCCCGGTAGAGGTCTGGGAGCTATGAAGCTGGCGATCTTGGGGGGCAGTTTTAACCCGGTGCATCTGGGTCATCTGGTCTTGGCGGATACGGTTCTGGCGGTATTGGGGTATGATCGGATCATCCTGATCCCCACCTACCAGTCACCCTTTAAGCAGGGTGCCGTGGGAGGAAGCCCCCAGGACCGGCTGGATATGCTGGCCGCGTCGATTCCCGGGGATCCCCGGCTTACCCTGGATGACTGTGAAATCAGACGGAAAGGGGTTTCCTATACCATTGATACCATCACCGATATCATTGCCCGGTACCATCCTGAAGGAAAACCAGGGCTTATTCTGGGGGACGATCTGGCCGGGAGCTTTCTTGCCTGGAGAAACGCTGCGGACATTATGAACCAGGCGGATATCATCATCGCCCGTCGTCTTGCCGCTCCATCCGAAAGTTTCCCCTATCCCCATAAACAGTTGAACAACGCAATTATGGATATCTCCTCCGTGGTGGTGCGGAATAGGATCCGGGATCAGGGCAATTGGCGTTACCTGGTGCCTGCGGGCGCACGGCTTATCATTGAGGACCGGAGCCTCTATGGGTACACTCCGGTAGGCGCCGGAACCCCTATCACCGGGGAGCTTATCAGCCGGGTAGAAGCCACGGTGCGTACAGAGGTGAGTTTTTCTCGGTTCCTCCATTCCCGCAATACGGCCCTCCTCTGTTGGGACCTGTGTTTGCGGTTTGGACTGGATCCTCAGAAGGGGTACTTGGCAGGGATTGCCCACGATATATGCAAGTCTTTAAAGGAAGAAGACTTGCTGCGCTGGGCTAAGATGGACGGGAAGGACATTGATGCAGTAGAACGGAAGAAACCGGCCCTCCTCCACGGCAGGGCCGCCGCGGTAGTGTTGGAGCGCCAGTTTGGCATCCATGATGAGGCTATTCTTGAAGCGGTACGGCTGCATACCACCGGCGCTATGGACATGGGGCCCCTGGCAAAGGTGGTGTATAGTGCGGATAAGCTCGAAATTTCCCGGGAGGATATGGATCCCGCGAGTGGGGAACTGCGGGAGGCAGCGAATCTGGATCGGCTTTTTGCCGCGGTGCTCGAAGAGACCGTAGGCTACCTGCGCGCTCAAAAACTGGAGATTTCCGAGGGAACCCTCCGCCTGTTTGAACGGGTACATCAAAGGAAGCGCCGGTGAAGCACACGAAAGTCGATGCCAGCGCGTTTCTCCTGGGAACCATCGTGGCACTCCTGGGGGCTGGCATCTTTATCACCGTGGCGGCGTTACGGGCCGACCCTATCGAGGGGGTCCTCGCCGGAGACCGGGTGATCCATACCCTCTTTGTCATTGAAGGGGAGCATAAACCCCTGGGGAGCTACGTGCTCATGTACTATCCGGCCACCAAACGGGCGGCGATCTTTGATATACCCGGGGAACTGGGTTTGATCTTACAGAAGATCAACCGGGTGGATCGGATTGATACGGTCTATGGGTCTGATAAAATCATGCTCTTTGAACAGGAAATAGAACGGCTCTTGGGCATTGATATAAGTTTTTCCGTGGTGCTGGATACCTCGAATCTCGGCAAGGTCGTGGACTTGATTGAAGGGGTGGAGATCTTTATCCCCACGCCGGTGGAGATCTACCAGGAATCCATGCCGATTCTCTTTCCCTCAGGGGTAACGCGGCTGGATGGTGATAAGGCTATAAGCTACGTGAGTTACGAGCTTCCCGATGAAGACCGTGAACTCGTAACCTTCCGCAGACAGCGATTTTTCCTGGGTTTTTTGAAGCGTTTGGGAGAGCAAAACCATATCCTTAAGAATCCCCTGGTGGCGCAGCCCTATCAGGCTATGCTCAAAACCGATATGCAGCAACGGATCAGAATCCGTCTTTTTGATGAATATGCGGGTATCGACATGGATAGGATGAGCATCCAGTCCGTAGGCGGGACCCTGCGAGAGGTTTCAGGGCAGACCCTCCTCTTTCCCTACTATGACGGCAGTCTCATCAAGGAAATCGTGCGGCAAACCCTGGGAGGACTCACCCGCCAGGCGGAGGGGGTGTTTACCGAACGGGTCTTCACGGTGGAGGTGCTCAACGGTACGGCGATTAACGGCCTTGCGGGGAGAACCGCGGAACTGCTGCGGGGCTTTGGCTATGATGTCATCGCCATCGGTAATGCGGATACTACCTATGATACCACCCTCATCGTGGACCGTTCAGGCAATGAAAGTATGGTCAAGACCCTGGGGGATATTATACACTGTAACAACATTCGGGTTGAAACCCAGCAGAATACCAATCTCGAAATGGAAATGACCATGCAGAATGTGGAATATCGATCGGATTTTACCCTTATCATCGGGAGTGATTTTAATGGACGATACGTTTCAGACGGCTAATACCCCTGATGCAGGATATACGGCGGCCCTTGAACTGGGGACCTTGCTCCGGGAACACCGGGGCGGTGATGTGCTGGTCATGGATCTGCGGAAGCTCAATGGCTGGACCGATTTCTTTGTACTCGCCACGGTAACGAGCACGACCCATTTACTGGGTTTGGAGCAACACCTCAAGGACTTTTCCCGGGAAAAGGGGCTGGAGATACTCCGGCGTTCGCCCCGGCCTGCCGCGCTCGCCCGTTCGTCCTCGGAGGAGGAATGGCGTATTATCGATCTGGGGGACATCGTGATTCACCTCATGACCGCCCAGACCCGGGCCTTTTATGAACTGGAACGGCTCTGGAGCATGGCGGACGTTGTTTTTTAGGTTCAGTCTCCGGCCATTCCGCTATCGTATGCCGGGATGAACGGCCCCAACCCCCGCGCCGCTACGCAAACCCTGGGTAAGCAGGGCTTGGGGGCGGTGGGGGCGGGTCCTGGGCTTAAGCGCGGCCCGGACCCGGGCTATTCGTCAAAATCGTCGTAGTCCCCCTCATCATCAAAATCCTCATTGTCGAAGTCGTCGTCGAAGTCATCGTCTTCGTCGTCAAAATCATCATCCTCGAAATCATCCTCGAAGTCATCGTCGTCGTTGTCAAAGTCCTCATCCTCGTCCATATCCTCATCGTCGTCTTCCTCATAACCAGAGGCAAAACACGATGAGGGGAAGCGGTCATATCCTGAGAGGTTCTGCCGTTTCCCCAAGGAATGCGACTCATCCCCGGAAATCCACCCGGTATTTATGGTCTTGTACCGAATCATAACATGCTCCATTTGGTTTTAATTTCTCTTGAAACATAAATGAGAGATTTAGTATCTGTCAACAGGTTTCCATAAAATATTTGCACCTGCCCTACCAGTATGCCCTACCAGTATAATGAAGATGTTTTAATAGGTGCAATGGCTGATTCCGATCAGGATAAAACGCAGCGCACCATTTCAGGAGGCGCGGAGGACCTGGTTTCCCCGCATTTTTCTCTTTTTCTATACCTGGCCGTAGGCTGCATCGACCTCCTGCTTGCCGCAGGAACCCCTGATCGTCATATCGTGTGCCCGTGGATGGCGGTGTAATCGCACCCGTTTGGTTTTTCATTCCCTGCGGGGAGTGAGCCGAATGTGGTGGCTGCCTCTATCCTGGATTCCGGTTTCCCCTACTTTACCAGGGCGAGGGCATATAACAATTTTTGTCCACGAATTAAGACGGAATTACGCTCTAAAAATCCGTTAAATTAGCGTAATCGGTGGATTTTTTATCTTTAAATACCCGCTCATTACGATCATTTTTGCGCATTAAGCACGGTGGTCATTCCCTAATTCGCGTTCATTCGCGTCATTCGCGGACGCTTTTGTTTATATGCGCTTGCCCTGCCTACTTTACATACTGCGGCGTTTTGGGTATATTCTTACATTATACCCATAGGCTGAAGCGTCTACCTGAAGGAGGCCATCCTGAGAATCGAAGCGCCCTGCAAGATCAACCTGCATCTGAAGGTGCAGGGGCTGCGGCCCGATGGGTATCATGATCTAGAGAGTATTTTTGTAGGCCTTGCCTGGGGAGATACCCTCTGGGTTGAGCGAACCCTGGAGGAAGGGGGCTGTACCATTGGGATGGACTGGAGCGGCCTTCGGGAAAGCGGGAGCGTTCCGGCGGAAGGGGCGTTTCCCGTGGACCAGAACAGCGTGTACCGGGCGGTCTCCCGGTTTAGAGAAGAGACCGGGTTTCAGGGGGGGATTCGGATCCGGGTGGAGAAACGGATACCCTTGGGGGCCGGTTTAGGCGGGGGTTCTTCTGACGCGGCTTCGACGCTGCTCGCGTTGCGTTGTCTTGCCGCTCCGGAGCTTGCCCAGGAACGGCTGGCGGAAATGGCCTTGGCCCTGGGGAGCGACGTGCCTTTTTTCCTCCAAGGAGGGGCGGCGTTTGTATCAGGCCGGGGGGAACGGATTGTGCCGCTTGAGGCCCCCCGGGGCGTAGCGGTGGTGCTGGTGTATCCGGGGTTTTCGAGCGATACAGGGGCGGCGTTTCGCCTCTTGGATGAGGCGCGGCGAGAATCTGGTGCGGGAATCGGGGGGGATGGGCTTGAGCTGGCAGCAGCCTTGGCGGAACATCCAGGATCGTGGCCTTATACCAATGATTTTCTCCGGGTGTTTTTGGAGGCAGGAGATACGGATCGCGGGCGGGTCTATCGGGAGGTATTAGAGGACTTACGGAGTTTAGGGGCGGATTTTGCAGGCTTATCCGGGGCAGGGTCCGTGTGTTTTGGGGTATTTGGCGAGGGAAGCGCGGCGGAAAATGCGGAGCAGGCGCTTTCAGGGAGGATGGCCAGAGCGGATCAACGGTATTGGGTACAAAAGACGTTTCCTCTTGCGTATTCGGGGAATGGGGTAGTAGAATAAGAGTAAGTTATTCTGGACCGATACAAAGGAGATGCCGCATGGAGATAACCGATATTAGGGTCCGTAAAGTGACCGGTGAGGGGAAATTAAGGGCCTATGTAACAGTGACCTTTGATGACTGTTTTGTGGTACACAATATCAAGATTATTGAGGGAAAAACCGGGGTGTTTATTGCGATGCCCAGCCGGAAAACGAGGAGCGGGGATTACAAGGATGTGGCCCATCCGATTCAGCCGGATTTTCGTACTGAATTACAGACCCGTATCCTGGATACCTATGATTTCGGTTGCGGTCCAGATGATCCCTCGGTAGAGTTATAGGCGTTTTCATAGGTGAGTGATTCCCATCCCGTGGGGTGGGAGTGAGAAGGGACGCATATCCTTGGAAAGGGATAACCATTCATTGGGACGTAGGCAAGTGGTAAGCCACCGGGTTTTGGCTCCGGCATGCACAGGTTCGAATCCTGTCGTCCCAGCTAAGGAGTTTGTCGAAAATGAGTCAGGTTGTTTTGACGGCCCGGAATCGGGCAGAGACAGGATCCGGGGCGGCCCGCCGAATTCGCCGTACCGGTCGTATACCGGGGGTATTATATGGGCGTTCCGGTCAAGCTCGGGCCATTGATTTGGATGGCCAGGAATTGGTGAAGCGGGTTAAGAATATTTCTGAGAGTACCATTGTTACCGTGGAAATTGACGGGATCTCCTATAATGCCTTTGTAAAAGATACCCAGCGTAATATCCAAGATGGTACGGTGCTGCATGTGGATTTTTACGAAGTGGAAAGCGGGGTGGTCCTGCGGGCTAAGGTTTCGGTCCATATCCAGGGAAATCCGGTTGGGGTCCGGGATGGGGGAATTCTGGAATCTCCTCTGCATGAAATAGAGGTGGAATGTCTGCCCAAAGACCTCCCGGAACGGATCGACGTAGATGTGTCGGATCTGGGGGTAAACCAGTCGATCCATGTGCGGGATCTTGCCCTGGGTGAAGGGGTCAGGATCATTTCAGGGACGGATCAGGTAGTGGCCCTGGTAAAATTCGCCAAGGCAGAAGCAGCGGCGGAAGCGGCGGCGGCGGAAGTCGCTTCCCCGGAACCTGAAGCCAAAGCCTAGGAGCGGACGGCAGAAGGCGGCGGTTTTTCATACGCGATTTTGATGCCGGGATTATGACAGGGACATCGCTTAGAGAGTTTGAGGCGGCGGTAGCTTCCGGGTTGGGAACCTGGCCGGAAGGGACGGTATTGCTGGCGGCGGTCTCCGGGGGGGCTGATTCTACCGCGCTCTTAGCGGTCTTGAGTGAGTTGCGTCAGGCAGGAGGGTACAAGCTGCACTGTCTCCATGTAGAGCATGGTATACGACCTCGGGAAGAAAGCCGGGGGGATGCTGAGGCGGTGCGGGACTTGTGTAAGCATCTGGATGTTCCGTACCGACTGCGGGTGATACCGCCGGGTACCATCGCAAATGCCGCAAAACAAAGCGGCTTGGGCCTGGAAGGGACGGCGCGGATTTTTCGTCATCGGGCCTGGACCCGGGAGGCTCAGCGGATCCAGGCGGCTCGGGTCCTGGTGGCGCATACCCAGGATGATCTTTTGGAGACGGCGCTCATGCGGTTCCTCCGAGGTTCGGGACCGCGCGGGCTTGCGGCGATGAACCGGGAACGGGGCTTGATTGTACGGCCCCTTCTGGCCCTCACCCGGAGCGAAGTGCTGGGGTACCTTGCAAAACGAGGTATGGGGTTCAGAACCGATGCTACCAATGCGGATATCCGGTACCTGCGTAACCGTATCCGGCATAAGCTTATTCCCTGTTTGGATACCTTATTTCCCGGATGGAAAAGCGCGGTCTTGAAGGGTGCGCAAACCCAAGGTTTGCTGGCGGATTTCCTTGCTGCGGAAGCTCACCACCGGGTGCTCTGGGCCTGCTCCCCAGGAAACCGGGGAATGGTTACTGATTGGGCGGCTTTTTTTTCGCAGCCCCCAATCATCCGAGAGGAAGCCCTGTTTCAGGTTACGGATACGCTGGTACGGAGGCGCAGGAAAACCAAAGGGCTGGAGCCGGATTGGGTCAAGACCGGCTGGAGCGGAACAGGCAGCGTACCCCGGCGGGGGAGTTTGCGGCTTTTCGCGACGGGTGGGCTTAAGGCCCTTGATGCGGGTCCCCTAAGGATTGAAAAGCAGGGTGCCCTGGTATCCTGTAAAGGAAGAGACGGGAGCGGACAGCCTGGGCTTGCAGGGTTTGCCCTGGTGATACGGGAACCGGGGGTCTATCGGTTCAGGGGTGTGCGGATTGCCTGTACGGTTTCCGTACCAGAGGAAACGGCCCGGGGGAAAAAGGCTTTTGGCGCGTACCTTCCGGTGGTTTTCAGGGGAGCCTATCCCGCTGAGTATAAGCGCAGGGGCATTGATCCGGTTTCCTCTGGAGGGCATACCGGCAAGAGTAGGGCTTTCAGCAGTATGGTAGAGGACGCGAATGGTCCCCTGGCCTTTATGGATCCGGATACCGGGGATTGTACAATGGTAGTATGCAGACCAGAACAGGTACTGCAGGAGCATATACGCTATGAAACGCTATGTAGGGAAGAACAGGGCAAGCCCCCAGCGGTGTATCTTGTTTTGTCATAGTACTAGGGGGATTGATGTTTAACGATAAGAATGATAAGGCGCCGCAGCGTCCGCCTCGGCCAAATTTGCGGACCGGCAAACCTAACCCCTTTGCCTTGATCTTTTTTCTTCTCATGGCAGGGCTGTTTGTGGCTTATTTTTTTAGAGGGGATACCCGGGCTATTCAGGAAATACCCTACTCGACTTTTACCAATCATCTTGACCGCAATGATATTACCGCAGTTAAAATTCTTGATAATAATATGATAGAAGGGACGCTCCAGGGAGGTTCGGGGCAGCCGGTGCATTTCAAGACCCTCATCCCCTATCAGGATCCCGGACTGCTTCCGGCCTTACGGGAAAAGGGTATCAATGTCTCAGGGGCGGTTTCCGGGCTTTCTCCCATGCGCTTGGCCCTTGAATTCCTTCCTTGGATCATCGGGTTCGGGTTTATCTGGTTCATGTTCCGCAACATGCAAGGCACGGGGAACAAGGCCTTTCAATTTGGTAAGAGCCGGGCCAAGCGATACCAGGAAGAGGGGAAAAAGGTCAGTTTCGCGGATGTGGCAGGGCAGCGGGATGCGAAATACGAGCTTGAGGAAGTGGTTTCCTTTCTGAAAAACCCGCAGAAATTCACCAAAATGGGCGCCCGGATTCCCAAAGGGGTGCTCTTGGTGGGTATGCCAGGGACCGGGAAGACCCTCATGGCCCGAGCCGTAGCTGGAGAGGCCGGGGTTGCCTATTTTCACATGTCAGGCTCGGATTTTGTGGAGATGTTCGTTGGGGTCGGGGCGAGTCGCGTCCGGGATCTGTTCGAGCAGGGCAGGCGTAATGCCCCTTGCATCATCTTCATTGATGAGTTGGATGCGGTGGGTAGGACCAGGGGGGCAGGCTACGGCGGTGGTCATGACGAGCGGGAACAGACCCTGAATCAACTGCTGGTTGAGATGGACGGGTTTGATTCCAAGGATGGGGTGATCATCTTGGCGGCCACGAACCGGCCGGATGTGTTGGACCCGGCTCTGCTCAGACCCGGTCGGTTTGACCGACAGGTGATGGTGGCCATGCCGGATATCAAGGAACGGGAAGCGATTCTTCACATCCACGCGGCCAAGATACCCTTGGGTGCCGACATCGACCTAGTCCGCATTGCCCGGGCAACTCCGGGTATGAGCGGTGCGGATATTGCAAACCTGGTGAACGAAGCAGCCCTCTTTGCAGCGCGGAAGGATAAGGCCACGGTAGAGATGCCTGATTTCGAGGAAGCCCGGGACAAGATCCTCATGGGGGTGGCCCGGAAAACCCTGGTTATCTCTGATAAGGAACGACGCATGACCGCCATCCACGAGGCAGGCCACGCCTTGTTGCATTATTTCCTTAAAAATGCGGATCCCCTCCACAAGGTTACGATTGTTCCCCACGGGCGGGCCTTGGGTATGGCCATGTCCCTCCCGGAAGAGGATAGTTACAGCCGGACCCAGGGCTGGATTGAAGACCGGATCGTCATCTGTTACGGCGGCTGGATCGCGGAAAATCTCTTCTACGAGGAGACCACCACCGGAACGAAACAGGACATCCAACAGGCCACCGAGATGGCCCGGCACATGGTCTGTGAATGGGGGATGGCGGTGGAACTAGGCCCTGTTGCCTATGGCCAAGAGGATGAACCCATCTTTCTCGGCAAGGAAATAGCCCGGCACAAGGATTACTCCGAAGCTACTGCCCAGCAGATTGACGGGGCGGTGAAAAGAATACTGGATGCTGCCAAGGATCAGGCGGAACAGATCCTGAAAACCCATAAAGCGGAACTGGGGAAACTCGCCGAGGCGCTTATATCCCGGGAAACCTTAATTGATGAGGAGGTGAGGGAACTCTTGGGGCTTCCTCCTCGGGAAAACGCCCATGCCTTTACCGCTCCATGTGACGGAAGGGTGGGACATGCCGTCATAGCCAAGAATACCCAAGGGGGATGATATGCAGGGCTATCGGGTTTTTGTGCTGCTGGGGGCGGTCGTTTTCACGATGCCCAGTCATGCCCAGGATACCGGGAGGAGCGGGGACGGAGCGATAGCGGAAAAGTACCTGACCTGGGCGCAAAAGGCCATCCAGGAGGACCGCTGGGCCGAAGCCTTGGCCGGTTTGGAGCGTGGGATGGATTTTTTCGATGCCTCCTCGGATCTGGCCTATCTCCTTGGGGTGGTTCGTTTCCATGAGGGCAAGCCGCGGGCGGGGGTGCTTGAAGCGATGCAGCAGGCGCTGGCAACTAACCAATGGAAGGTCTATAGCCCTGAATTAGGGAGGCTTCTTGAAGCGGAGACCCTCATCCAGATGCGGCGGTATACCGAAGCCCTGGATGTTCTTGTTCAGCTTCCTCCAAGCGCGGATGGAATCTGTCTGAGGCTTCGGGCCTTACAGGGAATGGGCAACCGGGAAGCCTTCAGCCGAGTCATGGCTGAGGCTCTGAAAACCTATTCCCGGGATCCCCGGCCTCTGGAGCTCCTCTTTACCAGCGCCCAGGATCGGCAGCCTACCGGCGTTGAAGCAGAGCTGATGGCCCTGGCCTTGAGCCGGCTTCCCTTGCTACTGGAGACGGATCAGGACTTGGCCTATAAAGCGGCTCCTTTTATCCGGGATATTGAAGTGGCCCGGCGACTGGTGGGGGCATACCGGGGGATGTATCCGGGGGTTCCGGGGTCTATTGCTCCGGCGTTAAACCTGGGGCTTATTGACGGCAGGACTGCGGTGGATGAGCTTTTCGCCCGTCCCCCCCAGGGGGAAACCCAAGAACTGGATAAAACCCTGCTCCAAGCGGTATGGAAGCTCCTCAGAACCGCCGAAGAACAGGACCGTTTCAGCAGGAGCCTGAGCGGGTTCTCCGGGATTATAACTGAAGATGCGGATACAGATGGGTATAGGGAGACCCAGGTTCGGTATGAAGCGGGGACCTTGACCCGGTATACCTATGACGGGGATCAAGATGGATTGCCTGATTTGACCGTGTTTTTCGAGGACGGTATCCCGGTACGGGCAGAGTTGCCCGAAACCCGAGGGGGCGGAGGGTCTTTTGCCCATACTGAGGAGGATCCGGAACGGGTCATGGTAACGGTTCAATGGGAACAGTACCCGGCGGTAGTAGCGGCTCAGGTTGCGGGGGTGCAGTATCAGTTGAAGCCCTTGGCGTTTTTCTTCTTTCCCCTCTATTTCAAGCGTCTTGAGAGCGGCGGCCTCTGGTACCCGGAACGGGAACCCTTCACCGGCGGGATTGCACTGCGGAGCTTGATCTCCTTTGCCGCGTCTATTGAACGGCCCAGCAGGGAATTCAGCGGGGCCCGGGAACTCGTAGACATGGAAGATGGCATACCCCAAAGATCCCGGGAAATTTTAGACGGCCGGGTCGTTTCAGAAACGGAGTTCTATCGCGGGAGGCCCCGGATGCAGCGGATCGATCTGGATACCAACGGCCGTTTGGAAACCCGCAGATGGTTCCAGGAGATCCCGGATCCCCTGCCGGAGGGCGGAGTTTTTTGGGGTAGCGTCCTCGAATCTTCTGAAAGCGATTGGGACGGAGACGGCATTTTTGAATATGAGGAGCGGTACGCTTCCGGGCAGGTCCTGCGCTTGTGGGATATAGACCGGGATGGCACTGGGAAATTTTCCGAGCGGCTATCGTACCAGCGATAGGGGACGAGAAAGGACTACGGTATGTATGGTAAAACGAAGGCCCCGAGTCGGGTATGGGCAGCAGGGGTCTTGATCCTTACGGGAACGGTGAATTCCTGTGTATCCCCGGCGGTCAAAGAGAAACGCCTTGCCCCGCCTAAAGTAAGCGCTGAATTGCGGATCGATGATATTAAACGGTATGTTACGGAGGATCCGGCTCAAGCCATCCATCTGGCCGGCGTCTATGAGATGCTCTATGGGCCGGGTAATCCCCGCGGAGTAGAGCAGGCTGAGGCTTTGGAAACCATCACGGCCCTTAAAACCGAGGCTATCGGCCATTTACAGGCTTCCCAGGAAGCGGCTATGCGGGAAAAGCGCTGGGATGATGCGGCTTCCCTGTCCCGTTCTCTTGCCAGCCTAGGGATTTCGGTGGAGCAAACCGGAAACGAACCGGATCTGGTTCTCGCCCACGGGAAGCAGCAATTAGCGGAGGGAAATGACTTAGGGGCCTTTCTTTCAGCGGTTCGCTCCCACGGCTTACAGCCCTTGAGCATAGATGATGCCCTGTTCTTCCTTGAACGGGCCGTAGCGGTTAAGCAGCGTCGTACCGCCGCGTTTTTTCTTGCGCTGGTGGATCAAGGCCAGGCCGATGGATCGGAAACCGGCCCGGTGATCTCCGAAGAACTGCGCGGCTATGCGCAAGGGCAGGACACGGCAACGGATATGATCAAAGGGGTTGCCACGGTTCTGGTTGATCGGGGGATTCGTATTGAGCGGGGCCGGGGCATACCGGACCGAATTTTGGGTTCCGCTTTTTTCGTGGACGCTTCGGGGTTGCTGATCACCAATTACCACGTTATTTCCAGTGAAGTGGATCCTGCCTATGAAGGGTATTCCCGGATGTATATCCGCATGGGAGGTGCCTCCAGTCCCCGGATCCCTGCCAAGGTCATCGGCTGGGATAAGGCTATGGACTTGGCCCTTATCAAGGCGGATGTGGAGGGGGAGTACGTATTTTCCGTGGTAGACCGGATCATCCCCCAGGTGGGAGATACGGTGTATGCCATTGGTTCTCCCGTAGGCTTAGAAAAGACCGTTACCTCCGGCATTGTGTCCGCGCTGGGGCGGAGGCTTTTGCAGATCGGGGATGTGATTCAGATAGATGCTGCGGTAAACCACGGAAACTCCGGAGGACCGGTGGTTGACAAGGAAGGTCGTCTGGTAGGCATTGTTTTTGCCGGGGTTGAACAGTACCAGGGGTTGAACTTCGCGGTTCCTGCGGAGCGGCTGGCCGCGGCGCTGCCTGCTATGTTGCAGGGCGGGAAAGCGGAGCGGCCCTGGCTTGGGCTTACGGTGAGTGAAACCACATCAGGCGCGGAAATCATCTATGTGGCCCCCTTTACCCCTGGGGCGGAACAGCAGATTAAAGAGGGCAGTGTCATCAAACGCATTAACCATGAAACCGTAACTGCTCCCCAGGGAGACCTTATCCCCGCGCTGCAAGATCGCTTGTTTCCCACTCGGCCCGGCGAACTGGTGTCCTTGGAAACCAGTGACGGGAACCGGTATGTCCTCAAGTCGGTAGCCCGGCCGGATGTGCCCTTGGCAGAGGCGGCCAAGAAAGACAGCCGGGAACGGATGGCCGCGCCTCTTTTCGGTCTCATCCTGGCCCCTTCTTTGGGGCGGTCTTTTTCCTCATCGTACCTGGTGAAACGGGTGCTCCGAGGTTCTATTGCCGATGAAGCGGGCCTCTCCGAGCAAGACCCGGTATCCATCCGGGGCTTCCGTATCAACGAGGATGAAGGGTACGCGCTGTTACAGATAGACGTCAAGAAACGCCGGATGGGATACCTCGAAACCTCCATGCAGCTTCCCGCAGCATTAGCTTCTCCCGATACCTTGTAATCTTTTTATTCGTGCAGAGACACAACGGAATACACCGTCAGGCAAAGATACGAGGGGTCGTATGTTTTAAGCAGGGCAACCGCATTTACCATTGTATTGCTTTGTAGGATAAGGAATTAGGCATTGCTGTACCCCGTATCTAGGGTGAAGCATTTCCTTATCTAAGCACGGTGGTCATTCCATAATTCGCGTTAATTCGCGTCATTCGCGGACTCTTTTGTTTATATACGCCCTGGCCGCCTTGACTTGCTATGCGATCTCCGGTAGTATTTATAGCTAACGTGTCTTTCGTTGCGTATTTGTTTGCTGAACTATTCCGCCGATTTCCGTTATCCCCCGCGTCTTAGGCTGAATCGTTACCAGTTTTTAATCGTTAGGGGAAAAAACCTGATGGAAAAGAAAACCTGGCAGGAAAAAGAGGAATTCGGGTTCTCTTTGCCCTTCCGGTGCTGGGATTCGACCTTGCCCGAATTCGTCTATCCGGCGCACTGGCATGAATATTACGAAGTATTTATCGTTCATGCGGGAAAAGTCAGCGTTGTTATAGAAGGCAATGCCTATGACGCCTGCCGGGGCGATATCGTATTCATAGATCCGGGACAGGTTCACAGCTTCCCTGCTTCCGACCACGGAACAATCCTGCGGATCTTTCATTTTGAACCGCGGATTTTCGCGAATGAAGACCATATACACGGAATTACCGGAGAGGGGACAGTCTTTTCCCAAAAACCGATCATCCACGCCGTTCCGCGTTCCGGTCCGGACGCCTTTGGTGAAGTTTTATACACAAGGTTTCACGGAATTCTCATGGAACTGTTTGGCGAATACAAGGAAAAAAAGACCGGTTACCGGCTTGCCATTAAGTCGGGGCTTTACCTTTTGATACTAACCTACCTACGGAACAGACTGGCGGAAGATCCCGGCGCATGTTCAAAAAAATCAGCCGCCCTTACCGCGGATAGGCGCCTTGAGCGAGTCTATCTGCTCATCTTTAAGTATTTTAACCGGACGGATCTGGATCTAGACCACGCGGCACAGGAAGCCGCGTTAAGCCGGTTTCATTTTGCCCGGTTTTTTAAACAGCAAACCGGGCGGAGCTTTTATGCCTTTCTTTCCTCGGTACGCTTAAGCCACGCCAAAGATCTGCTGGTAAAAACAGACTTACCGATCACGGTGATAGCCGAGGAGAGCGGTTTCGCAAGCCTTCCCACCTTTTACCGGGTCTTTAAGGCCGGAACCGGGTGCACCCCCATTACTTACCGTAAAAGCAATAATTGAAATAAATTGAGCAAGAATTGATAATACGTCTCTTGAAAACCGATTTACTATAATCATACCGCGTTGCTGCAGTTCCAAGCGGTTTGATTTTGGAACCAGCTCAGGTATAAACTGCATTGCATGGCCGAAGCGTATCGAAGACGCGGTACAACGCATAGTTGTATAGCTTAATCGTACCTATGGTACCCTGTGTTGCGGAATTAAATTCTAAATTTTTTAGAATTTACTATGCCGTCCTTCGGGATGGTATAAAAAATTTGTTGAGGAGAAGGAAAATGACGAGTGTAAAAAAATGGCTGTTTTTTTGTTTGGTTTTATTGGCGGCGGCCAGTACTATCTTTGTCGGCTGCAGTCGATCAAAAGAAGGAAGTTCCGCCAAAACCCTTGAGCTTTGGCATATCCAAAGCACCGATCCCGGGCCTGCGCTCATTCAAGGTTCGGTAGACCGTTTTATAAAGGCTAATCCTGATATTAAGGTCAATGTGAGCATCATAACTAATGACGCCTATAAGCAGAAGTTGGCGGTGGCTATGACCTCGGGGAAACTGCCGGATATTTTTATATCCTGGTCGGGCGGTCCCATGTATGAATACGCCAAGGCGGGTACTATTATTGATATCAGTCCTTACCTGAATACGGGAAATAAAAAGGCTAAGTATCTGGATGCCGCTATCGCACAAGTTACCTGGAACGGTAAGATATGGGGTATTCCCGTAGAGAATGTGTCGGTCTGTTCCGTATTTTATAATAAGGAGATCTTTGCTCGGTTCGGTCTTGCCGTCCCCACTACGATTAGCGAACTGGAACAGGTCTGCGATACCCTGCTGGCGAACGGCATAATACCCTTCAGCCTTGCCAACAAAACCCAGTGGACCGGGTCTATGTACTTTATGTTCTTTGCCACCCGTCACGGCGGCGTGGAACCCTTTATCAAGGGAGTTGACGGTTCCGGTACCTTTACCGATCCGACCTTTGTTTACGCCGGTCAGAAAATAGCCGAGTGGGTACAGAAGGGGTATTTTAACCCTGGTTTCAACGGCCTGGATGAAGATTCCGGGCAGTCCCGGCAGTTACTCTACACCGGGGATGCCGCCATGACCATTATGGGAAGCTGGTTCATATCGACCGTGTCCGGGGAAAATCCTGATTTTGTACAAAAAATGGGGGCCTTCCCGTTCCCCCGGGACGAAACAGGGACCGGAAATCCCGCCACGGTTATCGGAACGATAGGGGATAATTTTTATCATATTTCCAAAACCTGCGCGATCCCTGACAAGGCGTTTGAACTGCTGGATTATCTTCTGGACGATCAGGCGGTTAAGGACAGGATCGCGGCTGGACGTATTCCGCCGGTTAAAACGGTTACCTTAACCGATCCGATACTGTCCCAACTTTTTGAGCAGGTAAAAGCGGCTCCGGATATTCAGCTCTGGTACGATCAGTCCCTGTCCCCTGAAGTAGCTGAAGTCCACAAGACCACGTCTCAGGAAATTTTTGGCGGAACCATGACGCCGGAAATCGCGGCCCAGCGGCTTCAGGAAGCCCAAGCCGCGTATCTCAAGAAATAAGCAGCAGGACCCTGTCGGGAACGTTTTTTAAAGCAATCCCGACAGCTTCTTGATGTATGCGTACGGAGGCATGTATGATCGGGAATAAATTCACTTCCCTGCAAAACGCCCGGCGGCGGGAGATTCGGCTTGTATCAGCGGTATTTCTATTTCCTGCTTTGTTTTTCCTCGCGGTTTTTATCGTGTATCCGATTATTGATTCATTTATTACGAGTACCTTTCAGTGGAACGGCATGAGCCAGGAGCGGAAGTTTATAGGCTTGGTAAATTGGCGGCAATTAGTAACCGACGCCTCTTTCTGGTCGGCTTTCGGCAATAATATGATCATTATGTTTATGTCCCTGCTGTTTCAAGTACCCTTCGCCATGATACTGGCTACTTTTTTGGATAGTACCGGCAAGAAGGGGTTTATTTTTAAGGTGATCTGGTTCCTGCCCTATCTTATTTCGTCGGTAGCCATCGGGATTCTCTTTAAATTCGCCTTAGATGCAAACTACGGGCTTATTTCATCCATATCCAAACTTTTCGGCGGTGGAAGCATCGATCTGCTGGGCCGTCCCGGCTACGCGCTCTTTACCGTTATCGGGGTCGTATGCTGGCAATATATTCCTTTCTATATGGTGCTGTATCTGGCGGCCTACGGTACTATCCCGGTGGAACTCTACGAAGCGGCCAGCATTGACGGCGCTACACGGGGTCAGTATTTTTGGCGGGTTTCTTTGCCCCTGCTCAAACCTACCATCATAAGCGGGGCGACTATTTCTATAATCGGTTCGCTCAAATATTTTGACCTGGTATTTGTAATGACCGGGGGAGGGCCGGGGGTATCCACAGAACTTATGGCAACCCTGATGTATAAAACATCGTTTGTTAAATTTAATATGGGGTATGGGGCGGCAGTCGCCTGCGGTATGTTCCTGCTTATTACCGTTATAGCCCTGTTTACGATTAGTGTTTTGAATAAAAGGGCGGAGGTATAATATGGCCACTCTACCGGTTATTCGGGGAAAAGCGAAAAAGATTTCCCTGTTTTGGTGTTTAGCGGTGCTGTTTGCCCTGGTTTGGCTGCTTATTGCCGGGGGTCCTTTCTATTACCTGATCCTTACCTCCATGAAATCCCAGGGAGAATTTTTAAGCGGCAGTCTTTTTAAGCTCCCCGAGGTTTTTAGTTTTCGCAACTTTATCAGAGTATTGGAAGGGGGGTTTCACCACTATTTCATAAACAGTATTTTAGTATTGGCTATAGCGCTTACGCTGCTGATTTTTATGAGCGCCTTGGCGGCATATCCACTTGCGCGGATGCAGTTCAGGCTGAACCGGCCTATTTACGCGCTCATTGTGGCGGCTATGTCCATACCTATCCATATTGCCTTGATCCCGGTATTTATTATGTCGATTAGCTTGAATGTGTATGATCGGGTTTGGGCGCTTATTGGGCCGAATGTGGCTTTTAACTTGCCGATTTCGGTCTTTATATTGACCGCTTTTATGACGGGGATTTCCCGGGAGATCGAGGAAGCGGCTGAAATTGACGGCTGCAACAAATTCCGCGCCTTTTTTAAAATTATCTTTCCCCTCGCAAAATCAGGTCTTGCTACGCTGGCTATTTATAACGGGGTCGTTATCTGGAACGAGTTCAGTTTTGTGATGGTCCTGACCCAATCGCCCCAAGCCCGTACCCTGCCCCTTGCGGTGTGGGAGTATCAGGGACAGTATACTATCAACATTCCCCTCATTATGGCCCTCCTTATACTTTCGTCTTTACCTATTATTTTGTTGTATATTTTTGGGCAGGATAAATTGGTCAAGGGTATGATGGCCGGCGCGGTTAAGGGCTGAAATGGCTTGTTTGATACAGCCGGGTTATCGGACCCGGCCTGTAAGCGCTTCGGAATTAAGCCGCGCCGTGCTGTCATTGATAGCCTGTCCGCCTTTGGCATACCGGCGTATAACAGGTAGCATGTATGTGCTCGCATCGGGGATACCGCAAAAAAGAACGGGTTACTACTGAGATTACTAATAGCATGGAGGAATCACAATGTCGGTTACTTATTATGTATCAAAAGACGGATCAGACGCCCATATCGGCTCGAAAGAAAAGCCTTTCCTCACCATAGGGGCTGCGGCTTTCGCGGCCCGGGCCGGCGACACCGTTATTGTTCGCGGAGGCGTATACCGCGAATGGGTCAGGCCGAAAGAGGGCGGCTTAAGCGATGCCCGGCGCATTACCTACCAGGCGGCCGAAGGCGAAAAGGCGGTCATCAAGGGTTCGGAGCGCCTTCAAAATTGGGAGCATGTGGAAGGCTCCGTATGGAAGGCCGTGCTGGATAACGGGATTTTCGGACAGTGGAACCCCTACAAGGAAATCATAAGCGGCGATTGGATGATTTATCCCGCTGGGCGGCACATCCACTTAGGCGATGTATACCTGAACGGAATGTCTTTTTATGAGGCGGAGAGCTACGACGCCCTGGCGGCACCGGAAGTACGCACCGAAATACTCGACCATTGGACGAATGAGATAGTACCGATTAAGAACCCCGAACAGACAACATATCTCTGGTACGCCGTGGTTGATGAGGATACCACGACAATTTACGCAAATTTCCACGGCGCGGATCCCAATAAGGAACTCGTCGAGGTGAACGTACGCAAATGCTGTTTTTATCCTGATAAAACGGGCGTAAATTATATAACTGTACGCGGGTTTGAAATGGCGCACGCCGCCACTCCCTGGGCGCCACCCACGGGAGATCAGCCGGGGCTTATCGGCGCGAATTGGAGCAAGGGCTGGATCATCGAGGAAAACGTCATTCACGACGCCAAGTGCAGCGCGGTCAGTATCGGCAAGGAAGCATCCACAGGCGATAATTACCGCACCTTCAGGAAGGACAAGCCCGGCTATCAATATCAGCTTGAAGCTGTCTTTTCGGCGCGAAAAATCGGCTGGTCGAAGGAGAAAATCGGCTCCCACATCATACGCAACAATGTTATTTATGATTGCGGGCAGAACGGTGTGGTGGGCCACCTGGGCTGCGTGTTCAGCGAAATTTACCGTAACCACATCTACAACATTGCATTAAAGCGTGAGTTTTACGGGTATGAGATCGCGGGGATAAAGCTACACGCGGCTATTGACGTTCAGATTCACCATAATTATATTCACGACTGCTCATTGGGAACATGGCTCGACTGGCAGGCCCAGGGAACGCGGGTCAGCAAGAACCTCTACCATCACAATAACCGGGATCTGTTCGTTGAGGTGTCGCACGGCCCCTATGTCGTCGATCACAATATTTTCGGCTCAAAATACGCGCTTGATAACCACGCGCAGGGCGGCGCGTATGTACATAACTTTTTCGCGGGTAAGATTATTTTAAAGAAAATGCTTAACCGCGCAACCCCTTACCATGCGCCGCATAGCACTGATGTAACCGGTTACGCGATGGTTTACGGCGCGGACGATCGGTTTTACGGGAACATTTTTGTAGGGGGAAAAACGCAGGACCTAGTCGGAACGGCTCTGTATAACGGCTGCACCGTATCGCTTGAGGAGTATATTAAAAGGGTTGACGCGATGGGCATGGGCATGGACCTGGAGGTTTTCGAACAAGTCGAACAGCCCGCCTATATCGCGAACAACGCCTATTTTAACGGCGCGAAGGCTTTCGATAGGGAAACTACGCATATCAACAAGCCCGATTTTGATACGAATTTTAAACTTGAACCGGTTGGTGATGCAGTATATTTGGAAATTGATTTGCCCAATGAGTTTGTTCCGGATTGCGCTATTCATGACACTCGTTCATTAGGAAGGGTGCGCATAGTGGACGCCGATTTTGAAAACCCCGACGGAAGCCCGATAAGGCTCGACACGGACTACGCGGATCAATCGGTGGGTAACAAAACAGCGGCGGGCCCTATCGGGAGTCTTAAACCCGGCAGCAACCGGGTGAAGGTCTGGTAATTGAAGGAGAAAAACCGCGTGGCGACACTACGAACCTAAGGTTCGTCTGACCTGCGGCACGGTACTGGTTACGTTTCAGGGTAACGATTCAGTCGTGGCGTGATTTGCAGAACTTTTCTTGTGCTCGATCGCTTTAATAAAGGGGGCTTTTCGCCCCCTTTCGTTCCAATCGGCTCATTGGGGACTAAAGTCCCCTGGCGAAAAGCCCCTTCATTCCGCTGGTTTCCGCTATCCCCACGGGGCTGAATAGTTATGTTTCATGTTTTTAACTGAGGCAGTTCCAAAATCTGACATTTTGGAACTGCCTCGAATGCTATAAATCTACCGCCGTGGACAAATCGCTTCCGTTAGCCTTAAATCACGAAACCCATGCTCCATCCCGCATCCCTTAACTGTCCTCCGGCAGCGGGAAATCCGTCAGGCTTTCTCCGTCCGGCCCTTCGTTGACCTCCGTGGAGATTTCCCCCAGGGTAACATTGTAGCCGTATACCGCGGTGTGGACCTTGATAAAGTCTATCCAGGGAAGGTCCACCGGGCTTCCGTCCTGCTGAACCGCGTCGCTTATCCTGAAACGGAAATCATCTCCGTCAACGGTAATAAAGTCGCTCATATTATCCACGTAGCCCCAGTCAAAGCCGGGGTTAGTGGTGACGTTGCCTTCGTTCATCAGGAGGGGGAGTTTTGCGCCGGTAAAGGTAACCCGGTTCCCGGTAACGCCCCATTCGTGGGGCCAGCCGCCGGGCATGATGCCGACATTGCCCTGGTTATCCACCCAGGGATGCCCCAATTTCCAGCCGTCATGTTCTTCATCGTATTGGCTGTCCTTGTAATAGGTCATGGCGTAGCGCTGGACCGTGGTTGGTTTGCCGTATTCGCTGCCCTTCAACTCGTACCAGGTATCGTCGGGAATGCCGTTGTTGTTCTCATCCTGCATGACAGAGACTACCCCTGGCTCGCACCAGGCCCCCATGGGGTTCCCCCGTACCTTAAAGCTGTACTCGGTTCCGTTCTTTACCACCCGGTGCCGCCATATTGCGTAGCCGCCCCAGGCGCCCAATGACCAGCCGTGGCCGCTGCCGCTGGTGGTATACTGGCCGGGGGCAAAATTCTTGACCAGGATGCCGCTTGAGTAGGCGGGTGGCGCGGAGCTAAGGGCCGGGACGCATACCACGGTGCTTGATGCTGATACGGATGCGCCGCCGTCATGGGCGGTAACCGTAACGGTGTAGGTTCCGGTTGCGGAGGGGGTAAAGACAAAACCTTCCCGCAGGCTTGTTGTTCCGGTAGTATAGCTCCCCCCGCTCACCTGCCAGTTGTACGTGGCGGTGTCGCTCACCAGCACCCGCACCGGGGCCAGGACCAGGGTCCGCCCCAGGGGTACGCTGTATCTTCCCGCGCCTTTGCCGGCCCCGTTGGGGTCCGCTTCGGTGCGCATAAACCCGTAGTCAAAGTACAGGGCCGGTTGGGGGTCGAGCACATCCACAATAAAGGTGTCGGTTCCGTTGCCGATCTTGAGGGTGAGGGTTTGGGTTCCGGCCTGGTTGGGATTGTAGCCTGAAACATCCGCCGCACTGACCCCTACTATGATGGAGCTGACGCCTATGGTGGAGACCGTCCCGACTACCATGTCCGACAGGTCCAGGTTCTCCCCCTTCCGGTACACCGACTTGTATGGGTGGGTTTTATGGTTATAACCGGCCGCCGAGCTTCGATTAGTGATAATCTGCAGGGACGCCGGTATCGGCGGGCCGACGATTACCGGAAGGGGAACGCTCAAATTGTTCACGCTTATGGTTACGGTCTGGTTTCCCTGGATATTTTTCTTATAGCCGCTTATCTGGTAGGTCCTCTCTTCCTGGGTTGATCCGTCCTGGTAGTGCCCGGTTATCACCATCCCCGAAGGGTCAAAATCCTCCCCCTGGGCGTAACTCGTTTTATCAGGCGGCCTGGTGAGCGTAATGGATATGACCCGTGCATTATTCACCTTGATAGTAAAGGGTTCG
>JAISPY010000138.1 GCA_031274565.1 Treponema sp. | reverse complement strand
TGGTGCGTTTTGCCAAATGCTCCTCTTTCTGACGCTATTTTGCTGTTTTCTGCATACCTTGACTCTCGCGCAAAGCCGCTGGTATGGATGGATCGCGGATTCTCATTACCACGGTTATCACGCCGCTGTTTACGCACTCAGCTTGATCCCCACCAGAAATTAGCATGGCTAAGACATTCCGGCTGGCTGCCTTCCTGGACAAAGCGCTTTCCCTCAGGCAACGCCCCCCGCCTTTCCCATGGGTGCTGTACCTTTCGTTTCTCGTCAGGCATAAATCAATACAAGGATATGCGGCGAAGAAGACTTGAACTTCCATACCTCTCGGCACCAGCACCTCAAGCTGGCGTGTCTACCAATTCCACCATCGCCGCATTGTTATTTAAGCTGGTTCCAAAATTTGACATTTTGGAACTTTCTCATTTAAAATAATGATTTCATGGATTTATGTCAAGCGGTGGTATCGTAATATTCATTATTATCAACTGAGCCGATTTTACCGAAAATAAGCTATGAACTATAGTCATTGTTATTCATTATCGCTTCTTACCTCGGCCTTTTTCAGCGGGATCAGCATATTCTTCTTGACCTTCAGCGGCTGTGCGAGTAATCCGCAACCGGCAGGGACCACCGAAACACCTAAATCCACCCCATCAGAGCAAGCCCTGCAAGAAATGAGCGAATTTGCCCTGGAAGACGATGTATGGGCCATCCTTGAACGCGGAGAAAGCGGTAAGGCCCGGGAGTTCTTTTTGGGAAAAGTAGATGTTCAGGCCACGGATAGCCGGGGAAGAACGCCCCTGCACCTGGCTGCGGAGATACAGGACCCTGACTTAGCGAAATTCTTTATTTTTATGGGAGCGAAAATTGATGCGGTGGATACCCAAGGAAGAACCCCCCTGGGGATCAGCGCGGCAAAACATGACGCCGCCACTGCGGCGGTGATCGTGGCCGCAGGGGCTGATATTCACCATTCCATGCCCGGGGGGACCAGCCCTGCATTGACCGCGATAGGCACGGCGGGGAGTCTTTTATCTGCCATGATAACCCCGGATACCATACGGGCTACGGATGCGGCGGGACGAAACATTCTGGACCTAGCCTTCGCGTACCCGGATTCCAAGGTCCACATGGAATCAGCGGAAGCCCTTGTTCTGGGAGGAGCGGTTTCAACCAATCCGATATACACCTATTTTGCCCCGGCGGCGCGGACTTCCAATTACAACCGCCGGGCCACCGACGGCGTTGCTCCCTTACACTTTGCCGCAGGCAACGGATATACGGGCCTTATGGCCTTCTTAATCGAGCGGAAAGCGGACGTTAATAGCAAGAATGCCTCCGGTACCACCCCCCTCCATGAAGCAGCCCGATCCGGGAGTATAGCGGCTATGGAACTTTTGATTAAAAACGGCGCGGAAGTCAACGCCCAGGACGGCAAGGGGAATTCGGTGCTCCATATCGCCGTACCCATGAACACCCATAAGGAAGCCCTGTCCCTGTTCCTCTCCCACGGGGCTAATCCTAACCTGCGGGATGAACACGGGGATTCTCCCCTGCATATCGCGATCCGGTTGAACCGAAACCCTGATATTATCAAAACCCTTCTGGCAGGCGGGACCCAAGGTAAGGCGGACGTCACCATCCGTAATACCCAGGGGAAGACCCCCCTGCATCTTGCGGTGGAGGAAGACCGTCTCCCCTATATTCCCCTGCTTTTGGACTATAAATCCGATATTTTTTCGGTGGATAATGACCGGATAACCCCCTTTGAGAAGGCCCTGCTGGAGCACCAGACCCTTTTGCCTGCCCTGATTACCCCGGAGACGGTGATCCAGAACGACAGCAGCGGAAATACCATCCTGCACATCACCGTACAAAAGCGCGGGAATATCAAATTCATCGAGCTTATTTTAGACAAGAAAGCCCTGGTAAATGCCCGTAATAAAGAAGGGGATACCAGTCTCCACCTGGCGGTCCGGCAAAATGACCAGGCCGTGGGGGAACTCTTACTCGCCCGGAAGGCGGATATATTCGCCCCCAACTCAAAAGGGGAAAGTCCCCTCTATCAGGCCTTTTATGCTTCCGGGGGCTTACGATCCTGGATCCTGACCCCCGAAACCTTGAAAGCCAAGGATGGACTGGGAAACACCATCCTCCACTATGCGGCCCAGTGGAAGCTGGACCAGTATATTCCCCTCATTGTAGAACGGGGGGGGAATCCTGAAGCGGCAAACGCCACCGGAGAAACCCCGTTGTTTGCGGCGGTTAAGATCGATTCTCCCTCTACCATCCGGGTCTTAAAGTCCAAGGGAGCTCTCATCACCAGCCGGGATCTGCTGGGTAATTCGGCACTCCATGCGGCGGTTCGCTGGAATGCCCCAAAGGCGGCGGAAGAACTTATTGCATCGGGGATAGACATCAATGCCCATGCCTTAAACGGGAAGACCCCCTTACATGACGCGGTACGCCTGGGAATCGTCCCCATTGAAACCATACTCCTCACCCGCAAGGCGGATATGGAGGTCCGGGACGCCGAAGGAAACACCCCCCTTATGGAAGCAGCTCTGGCAGGGGGACCGAGCGCAACGGTGGAACGGCTCGCGAATAAGGGGGCGGATCCCTTCACCCGCAATGACCGGGGGGATACCCCCTGCCATATCGCGGTCATTACCGAGCAGGAAGAGCTGGTTAAACTCTTGCTGCGCTTAGGCGCCTCGATTCACGCAAAAAATTCCAAGGGGATGACCCCCTTCCGGAACGCCTTGCTCAGTTCTCCCAAGATGGTTTCCCTGCTCCTCACCAAGGATCGGATCGCGGTTCCTGATGATGACGGGTTTTCTCCCCTCCATATCGCCATCCGGGATAAGGCGCCCACGAGTATCATGCAGTTGATTCTTGACCAAGGGGGACGGGTTTCATCGGTGGATGCGGAGGGCCGTACTCCGCTCAGACTCACGGTGGATCAAAACGCCTGGGAGCAGGCCCAACTGCTTATTGAAAAGGGATCAAATATATTCTCCACCGCAGCGGACGGGAAAACCCCCGCCCAGATCGTCCTCTCCAAAGGTACTGAGGCAATTAAGGCGTTCTTCAGCAGCAGCAAGGCCATCAATGCCCAAGACCCTTCGGGGAATACCATTCTGCACCTGGCCGCGCAAACCGGAAAACCAGAAACCGTTGCCCTCCTCATAGAACTGGGGGCCAATAAAGCCATCAGAAACATCGCCGCAGAAAGTCCAGTGGATATAGCCCAACGGTGGAAACGGGATACGGTGGTGGTACTTTTACAATAGTCCCCTCCATGAAACCGCTACCGCTTGGTATCCTGCTGAGTCTCTGTATAGGGGGTGTGCTTTTTTCTGAGGGCAGAGCAGCGCAGGAGGCAGCCGATCCTCAGCCGTTTATCGGCGTGATTCCCCCCCAGGATATCCGTATCGAGGAGTATATCACCGGGGGTACCTATGCCTATCCCCCCCAAGCAGCAGGTCCGGTTCAGGTGTTCACCGCGGCGGATATCCGGGATACCACCGGGTATCTCCAGATAGGACTCCGAGGCGCCCAGGGGCTACCTCCGCTCAATATCGCTTTTGTGATTGATAAGAGCCGGTCTATGGAGGAAGCGGGGAGAATGGACTGGGTCAAAGATGCCTTCCAGGAGTTTATCGAGCAGGTGCGGCCTGAGGATTTGGTTTCCCTGGTGGTCTTTGATACTTCTGCCAAGGTGATAATCCCTCCGGCCCCGGTGCAAACCCCGCAGGATAAACAGAATTTCATGCGTCAGGTTAAGTCCCTCTCTATCGGCGGGAGAAGTGATATCTATGCAGGCTTGGCTTTGGGGTATACCCAGGTGGCCGCCAACTACCGGAGGGGCTATATCAACCGGGTTATCTGTTTAACCGACGGCGACCATAATGGCGGGGATAAGGACCAAAACGACATCCTCCGCTTAGTGGAAACCTACCATGCCCAGGACATCACCCTTTCCACTATCGCCCTGGGACGGAGCGCGGACCTGAAGCTCATGGCGGATACCGCCCTTACCGGAGGCGGCAGTTCCCGGTTCATCACGGATCAGGAGGAGTTGGCTGAGACCTTTGGAAGCAAGCTGGACCGGCTGCTCGTTCCCGTCGCGCGGCAGCTCACCCTGGATCTGAACCTCGCGGAAGGAGTTACGCTCCAGGAAACCTGGGGATATGCACACCAGGTTCTGGGTTCGACCCTGCGGTATACCCTCGATGCGCTTTATAACGAAGATACTGAAACCCTGGTAGCGGAAGTGCGGGTCGATCCCCGGTTCCTGGGTAAATCGCTGCCCCTGGGTACCCTGTATCTGGAATACCGGGATCCGTACGATGTTCTCCGTCGCCAAGGTCCCTACCCTATCGTCCTTGAACCGGGGGCAATCACCAACCGGAAGACCCTCCGCCACCCTTGGATACAAGAAGCAGAAGGGTTTATACACTTTGGACGAGGGCTGATACAGCTCGGCAACCAAGCCCTGGCGATCCATAAGCTCCAGCGGGTCTATGAGGGCCTGAAACGAGCAGCTTCGGTTCGGTCCCCCGGGGCCTTTAGCGTTAATAACCATGGCCTTACCCCCGTTGCAACCGATACCGAAGCGTCGGTGCGCGCCGCTCAGGACCGGCTGCTCCAGAAACTCCAGGCAGCCCTCCAGGAGATTGCGGATATACGCGCCTCTCTGCAGGGACTGCGGGATACCCTCGGGGAAACGAAATACGCCGGGGAATTACAGGTGCTCAAGCAGTATCATGCCATATTCTCCCATCTGTATGACTTGTACCATGCGGTAGAGGCCCCTCCTTGATCCTGGAGAGAATGGCGCTGAATGGGATAGGAGCGGTATCCTGGATAAAGATCGGCGCTTGGGGACGGATCAAGCTGAGGGTATCTTGTATCTTCTGCAGGTCCTTTTTTCCCGCCAAATCGATTTTGGAAAGTACAAAGCAATCCGCATAGACCACCTGTTCATAGAGGGAAGCTACGGTGGAGACTAATTTCAGGAAGCGGAGGGTATCAATGACGCAGATCATGCCCAAGAATCGCAGCCTGCCGTGGCTGTGGGTTTCCGCATTGGTAACCAGTTGATACAGCACCGAGGGCTGGGCAAGCCCTGCAGTTTCTACAAAGATATAGTCATATCCATAGAGACTATGGATGGTCTTTAAGAGGGAGGATCCCATACTGAGCTGATAGGACGGAGGGGATGTACCGATCGGTGTACCATGAAAGTGTCCCCCTTTATTAAAAATCGTTATACCTTTTAAACCTTCCGTATCTTTGAGACCCCCATGTAAAAACGTGGTTTTCCCGGAACCTAAGAAACCGGTAATTAAAATAAGCTTAGTCATACATCCCCTCCCCGGTTGTTTCTATCTCTATTGTATACGATACGGCTATACCATAAAGAAAAAAGTGAAAAAAATCTTTGTGGCTATTCGTACCGATTCGGTCAACGGTACTTGTCTTGTGAGGACCCATGCAGCACTACCCTGATTGAATCGTCATGGTAGCGCCGTATTGCATTGCCCTGAGCATCACCTACAGGGCATGGTATTCCTGCACCGGTCCTAAAGAATTCGCAGTATCTCTATCCTCTGGCGGTGTCTTGCGCCGGTCTAATTCCCCATGTTATGGGTACAGTGGGCTTCCGCCAGTTCCGCGGCCCGTACCGCATCCGGGGCATAGAGGTCAGCGCCAATGACCTCGCAATACCGTTCGGTTACGGGATCGCCGCTCACCATGATCTTCACCTGATCCCGGATACCCGCAGTATTGATCGCCTGTACCAGGGTTTTCATCTGCGGCATGGTGGTGGTACGGGCGGCGGTACACGCGATGATCTGGGCCTTTTCCTGTTCCGCGGCATGAATGAACCGTTCAGAGGTAACCGCGGCGCCGAGATCGATCACCCGCAATCCCAGACCCCGCATCATCACGGAAATCAGGTTTTTGTCGGTGTCCTGTATATCCCCTTTGACAGTTCCGATCACCACGGTTCCTTTTCCTGCGGTTTCACAGGCATTGAGCAGGGGAGTAAGGGTCTTGATACCCATGTTTAAGGCCCGTTCCACTACCAGAACTTGGGGGATACCGATTTCATTTCTACTGAACCGGTGTTCCACCGCTTCCATCCCCGCGATTAAGCCCTGCTTGAGAATATCTTCAAGAGCGTAGTTTTCTTGAACCGCCTGGGTAATTAATGCGCTTGTTTCCGTGGCCTTACCGGCTTGGAGGCTCAACGCAATGGTATGCAAATCAATCATATATCACTCCTCATCTGGTGCGGTTGAACGCAACAGTATTACTCCTTGATTTCGTTAGGAAACGCGCGGTAATGCACCGGAAAATGTTCTTCTGATAGTTCCGTGGCACGGTCTCCTCCCTGTCCTCGGTATTTTCCCGGACTTACCCCGATGTAGTTCTTAAATATCTTGGAAAACCAGCTCTGATCCTCAAACCCGCAGGCCCCGGCGATGTCACTCAAAGAAAGCTCCGTCTCCACCAGCATACGGCTGGCCTTTTCTATACGCAGCCGGTTGAGGTAGCTTGAGAGATTTTCCCCCATCTCATCTTTAAAGATAGTGCTGAAATACGGAGCCGACAGTCCTGATACCTCCGCAATCTCCTGCAGGCTTATCTTTCGGGTGTAGTTTTCCCAAATATACCGTTCCGCCTTGCGGAGCGCCGATGCATGTCGTATTCCCTGAAACGAGAAGATCTGTCCGGCCAGATGTTCTACCACGAGGTGCAGAATATCGATCAATTCTTCGATGTTTTGGGCGTTTTGAATACGTTTTAAGTAATGGTTGTTCGTCTCCAGCATGACATTCCCGGTATTACCCGGGGCAATATTCGTGCGGGAAAGCAGCACTACCAATTCAATCGCCCGGAACTGTATGTATTTGAAGTGATCCGGGTTTGAAAAGAGCAGGATCGCCAGCAGTTCGTTGAGGATATTTCTACCGGTTTCGTTATCCCCCCGCCTGAGCGCGGCCAAGAGCATCCGTTCCTTATCCAGGGGATACCCTGGCGCGGGAGAACCTGCGGGGTATTGGGCTTTGAGTTCCTTGATCTTTGCCGAAAGGGTGCCTTGCTGTTCCGAACGGCGCTTCAAAGTTTCATAATAATTCTCGCTCCCCACCGAGAGGGATTTGGCGAAGATGAGCATGAGTTCTGCCAGGGCCTTTATCTGTTCCGCATCTCCTTGGGGGAACGGAGCCAGTTTCTGCTGCAGTACCGGCATAGTAACTGCTCCATTAGCCATGAGATACATCTGTGCGCTGGTCTCCTCCCGGTCAATGCCCAGTAAACCACTACCCAGCAAGGCTCCTACAAAGCGGTCATCCGCATAAATAGGACTCGTCCAGAACATAAACCCTAATTCGCACATATAGATGTAGGAACCTCCGAAACGGTTAGCCTCCTTGATTGCATTGATATGCATGTCGTTACAAGGTGTTGCGGTGAGGTCCTGCAGTTTGCGTATGACCGTTTTTACCCTATACGCCGTACAGTACAAACAGATATTCTTTTCGCTGGTAATCTCCTCGAATATTTCGGGGATAGGCAGATAATTATGATCGTGCACACAGATCATGGTACCAGTGGCTTTTGCATATACCGCCAGTATTTTATATGCCTTCAGCAAGATAGGGTCGGTCTTACTTTGAGCTTCGGTTTCAGCTTGTTTTCTATCTTTCATAATACTGATCTCAATGAATACGTGGGCGTTTTATCCGTCTGCATCTTTGAGAACGCCAACCCCACATTATTCATACTGAAATACTCCAATCTCCTTGTCTTGTAGTTTATTTCAATGGGCCGAATAATCTAACTTCTTTACTCTATCCGTACGCTATCCGTCTCCAAATCCATGGGGATATCATTCTCCTGGGTGGAAATGCCCCCTTGTTCCCGATATTTGCGAGGGCTTACCCCGGTGTAGCTTTTAAATATCTTCGAGAACCAGCTTTGGTCCTCAAAGCCGCAGGTCGAGGCGATCTCGTTGAGGGATAAATCGGTTTCCGCCAACAGCGTCGATGCTTTTTCTATCCGCAGGCGATTTAAATAACTTGAAAGATTTTCCCCCATTTCCTCCTTAAAAATAGTGCTGAAATAGGGAGCCGAAAGTCCTGATGCGTCGGCCACTTCTTGAAGACAGACTTTACGGGTGTAGTTTTCCCATATAAACCGTTCAGCTTTACGGAGCGCTGAGGCATGCCGTATGCCATGAAACGAGAATATCTTTCCTGCCATGCGCTCGATGATTGCCTGCATGGTATCGGTCAATGTTTCGATACTGCGGGATTCCTGGATCTTCTTGAGGTACCGGTTATTGGTTTCCAAGGCGGCGGTATCCTCGGATCTATCCACGGTGAGGATCTCCCGGGAAAGGAGCACCACCAATTCGATGGCCCGCAGTTGGATAAACTCAAAATTCCCCGGACTGCTCATGGCGATAAGGTTCAGTAATTCTCGCAAAATTTTCCTGCCGGTTTCATGATCCCCCCGCCTGAGCGCGGCCAAGAGCATCCGTTCCTTATCCAAGGGATAACCGAGCTGCTCGGTTTCGGAGCTCTGCTTTGTTTCTGGTACCGCTCTAGGGTTGATCTGCCGGGATAGTTGAGCGGCTTGTTCAAACCCTTTGAAGGTTTCATCCGCATCCTCCGTACCGTTGGTTGCCAACTGTTCCGAACAGAACTGTAAGATCTGGGCCATGGCTTGTATGGTTTCGTAGCTCCGTTCAGGAATCTTCAGCAGATACCCCATAGCCTGATCCTCTGAAACCTCCCCCCTGCTCATGGCGCAGATTTTTGCGGCTGTTTCCCGGCGCTCCACCGAGAGCACCCTCCCCGCGATGAGGGTCCCGGCCTGACGTCCCCCTGCATAGATGACGCTGGTCCAATAGATGAAGCCCAGATCGCACCCATAGATATAGGGACCCCCCTGACGCTGCGCCTGGACCATGATGTCTTGGTGAATCTGGGTACAGGGGTACTCTTCTTCAGCCCAGACCCGGGTGGCGTCCGGGTAATACTTCCGGCAAAGGGAACAAAAGAAAATCGACTCTTTATAATCCTGTGCGTTTATGGAACGTCCGCTCTGATCTAAGACCAAAACCATGCAGCCCACCGCATGCTCATAGGATTTAAGGACTTCATAGGTTTTAAGGAGCAACGGTTCTATTTCTCGTCGATTTATAAGATTTGACTGCTGACTTGCAACGTTGCGTTTGACTGAGGCATCTCGGCGATATCGATTCATAACAACCTCCTGGTAATACCAATTTCCGATATTATCAGTTTTACCGGGTCATTATGAACACAATACACCCTAACGGCTATATTTTATAAAAAAATACGTTTCTTATGTATATACTGCAGGCTCAACGCAGGATAAACCCATAGCACTGCATACTTCCTTATTCCTGCCCCGCGGCCTTCAGTATAGAAAAAACTGAGCAGGCCGTTCCTGCGGAACAAGCCGGACATGGTGCGGCCTATGCTAGAGAAAAAATAGAAAAAAGGGAAGAAAAGCGGAGGGACCTTAGAAAAAAGCCCACCGTGCCCCCCTTAATTGTTCTATGGGTTTATTCTGGGCTCAACGCCCTAATTCCCGATACACCAGGCGGCTCAGTTCATCTGCAGCGGTGGCTGCTTCCACGAGTCGGACGGATGCTTCCCCTCGGCGTTTCACTTCCACCGCAGGGACCTCCCGGGCCAGGTGCTTATCCCCTACCACCACCCGGTAGGGAATCCCCAGGAGGTCCGCATCTTTGAACTTGACCCCTGCCCGCTCGTTTCGGTCATCCAGGAGCACCTCGATGCCTCGGGTTTCCAGCGCGGCGCTCAGGGTATCCGCAGCGGCTTTTACCGTGCCCCCGTAGGTAATAGGAATGATGATCACCTGGTAGGGCGCCACGCTCATGGGCCAGATGATGCCCGCTTCATCGTGGTGCTCTTCGATCACCGAGGCCAGGGTCCGGTCAAGCCCAATGCCGTAGGTACCCATGAGGGGGATATGGGCCTGTCCTTTTTCATCCAGGTAACGCACCTGCATAGACCGGGTGTATTTATAGCCTAGCTTAAAGATATGCCCCAGTTCATTACCCTTCTTTTCATAGAGTTCCCCCCCACAGCAGGCGCATCGATCCCCGGAAACCACGGTACGCAGGTCTGCGGTCAGCCAGGGGACAAAGTCCCGGCCATAGACCACATGGGCATAGTGGGTATCCGCTACCAAGGCTCCGGTAACTCCCTCCGGTATAGCGGTAACACTGAGGTCTGCGATGAGGGGAATGGTCCTCAGGCCCACGGGACCTGCAAACCCAACGGGAGCGCCGGTGAGACGCACCACCTCATGGTCTGCGGCAAGGCTCACTTCCGAAGCCTTGAGCACCGCGGCGAGTTTGACCTCGTTTACCCCTAAGTCTCCCCGGATAGCTACCGCAAAGAACGCTTCGGGATATACCTCAGGAGCATCTGGGGAAGATTTCCGTTTTTCAAGCCCGCCGCTCCCGGGAGCGCCGGAGAGGTCCAATGCTACGTTGCTTGCCCGGTAGATCAGGGTCTTGATGAACCTTTGGGCGTCGGTTTTGAGGAAGGCGCAAAGCTGCTCGATGGTCTTCACCTCCGGCGTATGGATCGGCTCAAGCGCCGGAATATCGGTTGGGGAAGCCTCGGTTCCATCAGGTTTACAGGCCGCCTTCTCCACATTGGCCGCGTAATCGCAGGTATGACAGAGGATGAGGGTATTATCCCCAATGGCGCTTTCTACCATGAATTCTTCCGAATCGCTGCCCCCCATAGCTCCTGAGTCGGCCCGTACCGGAATGACCGAAAGGCCGCAGCGGGTAAATATTCGCCTATACGCGGCTCCCATAGCCGTATAGGTTTCGTCCAGGCTGGACGCATCGGTATGGTAGGAATAGGCGTCTTTCATAACGAACTCCCGGCTCCGCATAACCCCATACCGGGGTCGGACCTCATCGCGGTACTTGGTGTTGATCTGGTATAACCTAAGGGGAAGCTGGCGGTAACTGGCTAGTTCATCCCGTACCAGGCTCGTAACCGCCTCTTCTGCGGTGGGGGACACCACAAAATCCCCGCCCAGCCGGTTTTTCACCCGGAGCATGGCTTCACCCATGGTTTCCCACCGGCCCGATTCTTTCCAGAGTTCCCCTGGAACCACTACGGTAGGCTTTATCTCCAGGGCGCCAATGGCGTCCATCTCCTCCCGGACAATGGCTTCCACCTTACGGAAGGACCGGAGTCCCAGGGGCAGATAGGCAAAAAGCCCATTGGCAAGTTTTCGGAGCATCCCCGCACGAAACATGAGGCGGTGACTTACAATAAGCGCATCAGCGGGAACTTCCCGCAGGGTGGGGATAAAGGTTTGGGTAAACAACATGCTGTGATCCTTCGCATCGAATTTTACCCAGCATACCTTGAGCAGGGGTCTTCATCAAGGGGTATTTTCTTGCGGGCCGGAACAGCCGAAACCGTCCGGCTCATGCTCCACAGGGGAATGGCCTAAGAAAAATGCCGGGAAACCGATCCCTCCGCGTCCCGGACATGGTACTATGCGCCAATATAAGGAAGCCTTAGTTCCAGGTCTGTTCAATGGCTTGAATGGTTTTGATAATATGCTCCAGGGAAGCGCGGTTTCTCAAGTGACTGCGAAAGGCTTCTTGCTGACAAAAGAAAGAGAGCCGGGAAAGGGTGTGGAGATGGGATTTCGCGGAAGACGAAACAATCAGCAACAGGGTATGCACCTTCTGTCCATCCAGGGCCTTCCAATCCACCGGCTGGCGCAAGAAACCGATGATCACGCATTGCTCTTCAAGACCGCTTATAAGGGGGTTCCGGGGATGGGGCAGGGCGATGCCGTTTCCTACTGCAGTGGACATGAGGGCCTCCCGCTCCAGAACCGCCTGGAGCAAGTCCTCCGGCGTAATGGACGCAGGCAGCGTTATGGTTTGGATCGTGTGGGTCAACACTTCCTGGGGGCTTGTGCCGGGAATATCCTGGTAGATCCCGCCTCTTTGCAGCAGCTCAATAAGACCGGGTTCCCTGATACCTCTGTTGACACCTTCTGTATATAGCAGTTCATTCATAGCGGTTCCTTTATGAGCACCTTACGCTTACTCATGGTTTAAACTCCGGTTGCAGGCTTCCCGATCAAAGGTTTCAGGATCAAAATCCTGGCCCAATACATGGAGCGCCTGTTGCCGTTCGGCAAAACTGCCTCTTTCAAGCATCGTTAAATATTTTCTAAACCGGACCGGGCCGTCTATGGAATCAGGAGGAGCAGCCCCTGCTCCGGCGATACATCGGATCGGTTCATGGGGAGCCATATCCAGCCGGGAAAGGATGATGATCTTGACGGTCCAGTTCGTCCCGTATTCATAGGATAATTCCGTGATACCTTGAGCGCTCAGCTCTTCCACCGTCACCGAGAGATCCATTCCCCCCGCTTCCTGCACCGTTGGTTTCTTCTCGGCCTTAGTACCGCCATAAAGCGTCAGATGATAGCTGACGGTCTTAGGTACCGGCAGCGCATTGCTGAGGAATCGAAATGTATAGATCCCGTGCCAGCCGAAAATCGTCTGGAGGATCCGATGCAGATCCTCCAGACGGTGGATTTCAGGGATGACCATCCGGCGCCATACCTCGGTCCCGCCTATCCCTGCCTGGATAATCCGGCCTTCTTGGGCGTCGGCAGGGCGGAACTTTACCACCGATAGGTTATTCCGTCTGAAACTGTTCAGGGCCTCATCGATCAGTTCTTTGATATCTTCATAGGTCTCGATCATACTATCCAGGGAATTATCCATGGCTTCCAGTTCCACTGCCGGAGGCGCCTCATCAGTACAGAGATCCTCCAGTACCCCTGCGGCATGTCCCTGAATCTGAGAAAGAATGGTGAAGGTGTGTTTCGGCAGCCATGACGCGTCCATATCCCCCTTTTGCAGGCGGGCGGTTAAGTCAATCACCGCAGTATGCAATTCCCCCACCCGCTGCCGGATCGGACCCATGACCGTATCCGTAAACAGACTGTAGGTATCCTTGAATTCTTCGAAGGCATCCACCATATACCCTGCCAGAAAATGCCATTCCCGTTCAGTCATCCCCAGGACCGGCGGAACAATCCGCTCAATAAGCCGGGAAATATCCAGATCATTCCGGAATAGGGCGTCCCGCATGTAGGACAGGACCACGTATTCGGATACCGGGATTTTCTTCTGATAGAGGAAGTCCTCGATCCTGCTCTGATCCGGCAGATTCTGGTTTTCGGTGAGATTTTTACGGTCCGGGATTTCTTTGCCCGCATACCAGAACCGGGTTTCAATCCCATAGGCCGCGGTTTCAATACGCTCGGTTTGCTCATACAAGAAGTCTTCCAAGGAATACGCAGGCACAGCCCGCATCCGTTCCCCCCCATACCAGTACGCGTAGGCGATCTGTTCTTCCGTGGAATTACCCGGCCCCAGCCGCTCAAAGGACCGGTAAAAGCCCTGTTCAGCCGCTTCGCACCACTGTTGCAGTTCAGCCGGGGACCACTCGTCCTTATCCACCCGCTGCAGTTCAAAGGTACCTTCCTTCCAATTCAGGGTTCGGGCTACAAAGCGATCCCCTGGCACAAAGGCGGATTCCCGGTATATGTTCCGCATATCCAAGACCTGAATGGAAACCTCAGGGGGGTCATCGTAGGGATCGCCGTTGAAAGCCGCTTCATTTTCAGGATTATCCCGGGCCACATACTGGGGGGCGTACTCTTCCCCGTAGATACTGTAATACGGATAAAATTCTTCCGGCGAACCTTCGATGGTGGTAACGGCAATGGGGGCGCCTTTCCAATAAAACCGGTATTCCTGGGGGAAGTGCACGGGATTGGCAAAGGGGATGCACCGGTGCCCCGGAATCAGGATGCCGTTCAGCAGTTCCATCCGGCTTGGCTGTATGACAAACCGGACCGTTTCAAAACAACCCCGCCGAGAGATCCAGGTTCTGGTATCCAGCCTAAAGGCAATATTCCGGGAATCAATAAACAAAGCGATTTCCATTGCCAAACGTCCGGTTTTCTGGTGGTGCTGTTTTCCGGCACGAATATACGCTACCACATCTTCCGGAGTAAAAGGCTTAGTAGCAGTTTCGAGAAAATCGTAAAGGGCATCTTCCTGGCTTATAGTCATGAATACTTCTACTATGCACTGAAGGGGGAGTATATGGCAAGTACCGGTAACGCCCGATAGGGATTCCTGAAGTTCCTGCCCAAGTATATACCTACCGGAAAATTAGCGTCATAATGACCCACAAGTATATTAAAAATAACGCATATATGTTAAAATGATACAGTATTCATAGCGCTTTGCCGATTGATTCGGGGAGGCTTGGATTACCCGCCATCAGACCCGCAGTAAGAAAGCATCTTATTTCCTTATATACTATAGACTTAACCGATGCGTTCTCTTGTTCGGAAAATTATGAGCGAAAGTATTTTTTGGCACGGATCATGCTTATATATCGATGTTGATGGGGAATACCCGCAGCCAGAAACTTCCAGAGGAACCGGCGGGGGGAGTACCACCATCATCGAACTCATCTATATTTATAAGTTAAGGAGATTGGCTATGAAATCGGTAATGTTGTATCGTCCTGCTATGCTTGAGCATGCCCTGGATGACTTGGATCGGTATGTTGAGTCATTTTTCGGAGAATCCTCCATGCTGCCGGCGGCGCGGCTCTTCAATCATCTGCCTGCAGTAGACATCCGGGAGACTAAAGACGCATACCTGCTGGATGCGGAACTGCCCGGGTACGCCGAGGAGAACATCCAAGTCCATGTAGACGGCGGAACCCTGACCATCGAATCAAAACAGGAGGCCGCCTCCGCCCGGAATGTTTCTGAAAAGAAGGATGCTGATAAAAAAGAGGAGGAAGAGAAAGTCTTCATAATCCGGGAACGCGGACGTTCCGCCTTTACCCGCTCCTTCAAGTTGCCAGAAAACGCCGATCCGGATACCATTTCCGCAGACTTCAAAAACGGCATTCTGAGCCTGGAGATCAAGAAACGGACCGCCAGCCAGAAACGGGTGATCCCCATCGCTAAGAAATAAGCCAGTTACGAAGCGCCTTGGTCCAAGGCGCTTCTGTAGTACCGATGCCTTTGGGGGGCCTTGCAGTAACAAGCAGCATAGTTTTCGAGTGGGAGCCAGCATTGGTCTCCCGCTCAGGTGGAAACAGGGTGTTTTGCTCCGTTCCAATTCCTTCCTATAGATACAGGCGTCTCAGGGGATGTATCCAAGGAACAAACACGGATCGCCCATTACCCCGTGCATACCGCTGCCAAAGACTCAACCATTGTGGCTTTCCTATCAATCGGTCATGGACCGTTCCACCCGCAGGGTGTCCCCCACCGCAACCCCGACCCGGGTGAACCAGGACTGGGGGGTTTCGAGGGCATACCGGGCCGAACGGCTTGAATGGAGGGTGTTCATATCTCCTGGCGCCATATCGTGGATTTCGAGGATCTTCCCTTCAGAGGAAATAAAG
>JAISPY010000049.1 GCA_031274565.1 Treponema sp. | reverse complement strand
CAGCACTCCAAATGCTATTTATTCGGATGAATTTGTGTCTTCGGAGATTGTCAGAACATATCAAAGGACCACGTCCTCGTCTTCCTACAGTCCTGCTCAATATGACACGAGGACTAGTGGCGGGGAAACATCGACTACAGAAATTAAAGAAGGTGGGTTAGGTGGTCGAACAATTGCAACCGCAACTACTACAACTCCGAGAAGAACGGAAACGGTTAAAACCAGAGATGCTGAAACAACAACGCGTTATTACGCTTATAATGTTACCGTTTCACGGAAATGGTATACACGGACTTGGTATTATAAAGACCGTGAGCCAACAACTCAGCGTGTATACCAAGACACTGAATCAGCGGTTCTTGTTAATTCATTTTCAGAGAGCGATGGGAATTAGAAAAAAATGTAGGGCATTTTTTTCGTGCGCAGTCTTTGGTTATTGCACATGAACAGTGCTGACCTATCACGTTGGACACGTGGCATGAGGATCGAGCCATTGCTGCGGCACCCTTGCGACCTCCGGCCCATGTAGGAAAAAAACAGGGCTATCCGTTTATCCTGCCTGAGGAGACCTTTACGATGTTTCCTTTCCAGGAAACTTTGAACCGGCAGAAGCCCAGGATGGTGAGCACCGTAAAATACAGGGGGGTAAAGACCACCTGTATGAGGTAGGCCGCCCCTTTGGGAGGGAGGGCTGCGCCGAACAGTTTGAGGGTGGCGATGGTATTCATGGTCATAGCCAGGAGCACCGCCGCGCTCAGGGGCCACAGAGAGGGAATGTACGGCAGTACGAAAAGGGCCAGCATCCCCATAGCGATGGTGATCATCAAAAAACTGAAATTAACCCGGGTGGCGGGATCCGGACTAAAGAGACCCCCATTGTTCCAGCGCAGGGCCTGATTGGTAAAGGCCTCCCAAGAGCGTTCTACCCCGGTCATTACAAAGACATCCCGGCCTAGGGCGGAACGGATCTGATAGGCAGAACAAGACCGGATCCGGGCGATAAGGGCTGCATCCTCGGTGAGCGAGACCGGCACAGTGGCATAACCTCCGATAGCCTGGAGCGCGTCCTTTCTGAGGATGAGGTTATTACCGAAGCCGCCTGCGGCGATCCCCATGCCCGTGGAACCGGCAAGATACATATACCGTACCGCATGGTCGAAGCATTGATACCAATGCAAGAAACCCGGTTCCGGCGAGCGTTTAAACACCGGTCCGATGGTAAGCCCTACCTGTTTATCCTCCATCCGAGCAAGCATGGAAAGGATCCATTGCCGGGGCAATTCGCAATCCGCATCGGTAAAGAGGAGGAATTCCCCGGAAGCGGCTGCAATACCCTGCCCCAGGGCATACTGCTTGTAGTTCGGTCCGGGATTCTCCTGCAAGGTGATAATCCGGACGGTTCTTGCAGGTTCTTCCTCCGCAGCACCTGCGGCAAAAGCCCGCAATAACCGGAGGCTCTCATCGGAAGATCGGTCGTCGATAAAGATAAACTCAGATCTCGGATACGCTTGCACCGCGAGACTGCGGAACAGTCCGGGTAGCCAGCGCTGTTCATTATGGACCGGGATAATCACCGAAACCTGGGGGAGCAAAGCCCCGGCAGCAGGTTCTGGAAACCCCCGCGTGCAGGATCGCCTATCCCACCGCCATGCCGCGGCAAGGCCGAACATCAGCGCGATATGCAGCCCCATAAAGACCAGGGCAAACCCAAATCGGAACAGTTCATACCACAGGGGGATCATCATACATGAGACGGGCTTCGCCCTATGTCCGTTCTATAGGCCATGCCCTCAAAGCGGATTGCCCCCATACCCTGGTAGGCCCGGTTCCGGGCCTCCTCCGGATTTGCGCCCCAGGCGGACACCCCCAGAACCCTTCCGCCGGAAGTGTACAGTCCAGGAATTGCAGCCTGAGTTTCCGCTCCTGCAATGAAGAGCACGGCTCCGGTTTGGGAGAAGGTCTCCCGGTCCAGGGTGATGGGAACGCCGGTTCGGTAAGCGCCGGGGTAACCCTCGGCCACCGCAACCGGGGCGCAGACCGCTCCGGCTTTCCATCGGAGCGGAAAACAGGCGAGGCTGCCATCCAGCATGGCATGACAGAGTTCGGCGAGATCGAAATCCATAAGCGGCGCCAGGGCTTGGGTTTCTGGGTCCCCCAAACGCACATTGTATTCCAAGAGGAAACAACGGGTATCCTGCACCATAAGCCCAAAGAAGATGAACCCCCGGTAATCCATGCCTTCCTGTTCCATACCCCGCAGGGTCGGTTCCAGGATGGCACTGCGGAAATCCGCCTCCGCCGCCGCAGAAAAATCAGGAACCGGTGCAATAGCCCCCATGCCCCCGGTGTTTGGTCCTTGGCCGCCCTCAAAACGGCGCTTGTGATCCCGCGCGGCAATAAAGGGGAGGATAGTTCCTGGTTTACCCGGTACCACGCTCACCGCAGCCAACACCGATACTTCATTGCCCCCCAGGAAGGTTTCCAAGACCACGGTCTTTCCCGCAGTTCCCAGGCTCCCCTCCTGCATAAACGACGCCAGAGCCGCGTTCGCCTGGGCATACTGCTCTGCGATAATGACCCCCTTGCCTCCGGCAAGCCCATCTGCCTTTATGACCAGAGGATCCAGGGTTCGCTTAAAGTGTTCCGCCGCATAGTCCAGGGCCTGGGCATACCCGGTAAAGCTCCTGCTCTGGGCAGTACGGACGCCGTACTTTGCCATAAAAGACTTGGCAAAAACCTTGCTCCCCTCAAGCTGAGCGGCGTTTTTGTCCGGTCCGATGATGGCTAAACCGCCAGCGCGGAACCGGTCAACCATGCCCGCTGCCAAGGGCGTTTCAGGGCCTACCAGGGTAAGGCTGATCCCCTGTTGCCGGGCAAAGGCAAACAGGGCTTCCTGCGCTTCCTGGGATGCGATGGTTCCGGGAACCGGCAGGTTTTCACCTTTCCCTTCGGTTCTGGTGCCGCCGTTTCCCGGGGCGACGTATACCCGCTTGACCTGGGCTGATTGGGCGAGTTTCCATGCGATGGCGTGTTCCCGGCCTCCAGAACCGATGACTAATAGTTTCATAGATACCTGTCCTTTGGGGGATTCATTACGAGCTCCAATTTCTTACGTTTCTCAAGGCATTCAGTATATCCTCAAGGGGCTGCTTATTCAATGCGGTCCCGGACCAGGGATAGCACACATAAAAATTTTTGTCCACGAATTACACGGATTAAGAACGATGGTCATTCCATAATTCGCGTTAATTCGCGTCATTCGCGGACTCTTTTGGTTTATATACGCTGGCCCTGGGTCCCGGACGCCGGCATAGACCCATAGAAGGACAAACCAGGAGTGCGGTAGGTATGGGGTGCGGGATTGGGGGGCGACCGTCCGGTTCTACCCGGCGATTACCGGGAATGAAGCTGAAATTGCGACGGAAAGCCCGTAAAAGCCGCTCGCGCGTGCGGTGCTTAATCCCTAAGACCGCTTGTTTCGGCCAAAGAGCGGAGCGAAGTACTTTTCCATAGATACCCGTTTTAAGAATTCTTTCAAGATGATCCGGTAGAGCACAAAAGACAGGGTAATGGAACCGATGAAGATGAGCGGAAGCCCCCAGGCTTGGGCTGCCTCGGGAAGCCGGGGCGCAAGCCAGCGGGCATAGATGAAGAGCAGGACCACAAAGCTGATGATCATGATGAGGATATTAAGCACGGTTGCTCCCAGGACAAACAGCAGGGTATTGGTTTTTTTATTCAACCGGAGACTCCAAGGCGGAAGATTTGGGGCTTATAAGACTGGAGACGAAGAAGATAATACAGCAGACCACTACGCTGGCGTCCGCAATATTGAACGTAGGCCACCGCTCCATGCCGAAAAGCCCATAGAATTTAATGCTGATAAAGTCCACCACCCCATCGGGCCGGAATATACGGTCCAGGATGTTGCCGAGTCCTCCCCCGATGATCCCCGCGAAAAGCCAACGCTGCAACGGGGAAATTTCCCGGGACTTACAATAGTACCCCAAAATCAAGCCTATTATCACGCCAATGGGGAGTATGATGAATAAGAAGGGCCGCAGGGTATCCGGCAGATTATGCCCCAGGCTAAAGGCAATGGCCTTATTCCGCACATGGATGATCCAGAGTACGTCGTTACCGAATACGTCCAGGATCCGGTTGCCGGTCCAGTGGGTAACAATAAATCCCTTCACCAACTGATCCGCCGCGATAATAAAGCCGCTCAAGAGGAAGGGCAGAGCTTTGTGTTTTATGGTTTCATGGGTAGCGCTCACGTATATGCTCCTTGCCTCATAAACCCGTGGGGACATCAATGAATTCGGTTTCTATGGATAACTGCTGCTTGCACTGTTCCATGATCGCCTGGACCCCCCACACTTCCGTGGAATAATGCCCCCCGGCAATCAGGTTAAGCCCTGCTTCCTGGGCTTCATGGTACACTTGATGGGAACTTTCTCCGGTAATATACAGATCGATCCCTTCCGCCATGGCCTGGCGCGCCTCTCCCGCTGCTCCGCCGGAGATCACCGCACAGGTGTAACTCTCCGGTTTTCCAAAGGGATACACCCCCAAGGGGGGCCTATCCATGAAACTGATACGGCGCACCGCTTCCGCTATGGTCAAAGGGGTCTTGAGGGTGCCTTTATACCCGATTTTACGGCCATGATACCGGCCGAAAGGCTCAGGGTGCTCAATCCCTACACGTAGCGCCAGGACCATATTATTTCCCCAGCGCTGATGTGCGTCCAAGGGCAGATGCGCCGCATAGAGGGTCAGGTTATGGTCCAAGAGGAACTGCAACCGCTCCCGCAGGGGGTTTTGAATCGGCACAGGCGCTCCCCAGAACAGCCCATGATGCACAAAGAGCATCCCCGCACCGGAAGCTGCCGCCCGTTTAAAGGTTTCCATGCTGGCGTCCACCGCAAAGGCGATCTTCTCCACTTCCGCGCCGTCATTATACACCTGTATGCCGTTCAAGGAATTGTCTATACCGCTGAATCCCTCAATATCCAGGATGTTCCTGAAAAAAGCATCCAATCGTTTAATGGTCATGGGGAAAGTATATACCCAAAGTCAGGTAAATTCCAGGCCCCTCCGGTCTCAAAATGGACGGTTCCCCCCAGCCCCTTACGCCGGGATATGGCCGGTTGCCCTCCGGGACTGCGTTCCAACGCAGCGGTTTCCAAAAGCAGACTCGCGAAATTGGTCATAATCGAGGCGGTCCCTTCAATAAAGGTTCCATATTTCCACGAGGTCCGGTTATTCCCCGGAAAGAGGGCCGAGTACAGGGGATAGCTTGCAGGACAATCCGAATAATCCAGAGGCCCTGCGCCGTCTACCGCCGCCAAAACCACCGGCGCGTCGGTTTGCAGGATCTTGAGGAGCGGCCCATACCGGCGTTCCCGCTCCTGGGGATCGCTTACCCTATCGGAGGTCATAAAGAGGATGGGAAGTCTCGGCCGGGAGACTGGTCCCAGACCGTGTAGCTTTTTCGACTTTCGGGCAGCAGGGTCCGCATCAGATGCAGCCTGATACATCGACCAGAGGGGACTCTCCACCACGATAAGCCCTTTGATAGCGGGATTGGCGGCGCACCATTCCGGGGAAGCTCCCAGCAGGGCCAGGGCGGAACCGCCGGCCTCGTATCCTGCCACAAAGAGGGTGTTCAGGTCCACTGCGGCCTCGGGGAAATCCGCCTGCAGATCCCTCTTGATATAGGAAAGCAGGAAGAGAATATCCTCTTTCCTGCCTGCTTCCAGGGTCTTGCCCCAGGCATTCGCCTTTTCCAGGGAGTTTCCCTGGATCAGCGCTTGCAGGATCCTAAACTGATCCCATAGCGGAAGGTTGTACTGGGTGCCCTCGGTGCCCCAGGCCGGGCAATCGAAAAAACGACGGGAAAAACTCAGCACCGTGAAGCCATGATCCCGCAGTTTCCCGCATACCTTGTCCACCATGCCGACAGAACCAAAGACCGGTGGCACCAGAAGCATGAGCGGCCGGGGCGGTGATCCCGGAACATCAGGCGACGAAGGCGCGTAAAGCCGCAGGAACAGCTCCGCATCCCGGGCTTCATCCCGGATGGTACGGCTTGTTACCCCCTGGAGGCTCAAACGGGTATCTACCCGTGGGGAGAAATACAGGGCAAAAGCAGCGCTGGGGATAAGCAGGATCATACAAACCAGGGTAAAGCCCTGCCAGTTTATACCCTCATCGATCTGCCTCCCCAGGCCCGCAAGAACCTGGGGAATAGAAGGGATATTGAGGAGGGCCGTACCGATCAACAGGGGAATACATTCAAGCCGGAATCCATACGCAGGAAACAAGCCGATGGCCATACCCAGGGCCAAGAGGGGGAACCACACCAAGCCCTGCAGGGAGCCTAATGCCCTGCTATAGGGCCGGAGCGCCGGCAGTACCAGAAAAACCAGGATCAACCCTTCAGGAATACATATATTTTCCTGCATATACCGGCTCCTCAGTCGTATTACGGCTTAAAGGACCCGCGCACAAATAAAATGCCCTGCATGTTATGCTCATTGCTTATGCAATAAGGAAATAACATGACCATTAGGTCATGTTATTTCTGCACGGGTCCTAAAGATCAACCCTTCGCCCGCCGCAGGATTAGCATCTGCGGTGAGCGTATCCCCTTCTTTGATCTTCCCGGCGATAATGGCCTTAGCCAGGGGATTTTCCAGCTCACCCTGGATGGTTCGTTTCAAAGGCCGCGCCCCAAACAGGGGATCATAGCCCCGTTCCACCAAGAGGTCCTTGGCCGCCTGGGTAAGGCTTACGGTTATCTTCCGTTCCGCCAGCCTGCAGGACAGGCGATGAAGCTGAATTTCCACGATGTGGCGGATATCCTCTTTCCCGAGCCGGTTAAAAATCACGGTTTCGTCAATACGGTTCAGGAATTCCGGCCTAAAGCGCTGCTTTAAAAGTTCAGTTAAGGCCCCCTTGATGTCCTCGCTCTTTTTTGCTTCCAGGATCAGGTCTGATCCTAAGTTACTGGTCATAATGATGATAACATTCTTGAAATCCACCACCCGGCCCTGGCCGTCGGTAAGCCTGCCGTCGTCTAAGAGCTGGAGGAATACGTTGAACACCTCTGAGTGGGCCTTTTCGATTTCATCAAAGAGGATCACGCTATAGGGCCTGCGCCGTACCGCTTCGGTCAACTGTCCCCCCTGTTCATACCCCACATACCCTGGAGGCGCGCCGATGAGGCGGCTCACCGCATGCTTCTCCCCGTATTCGCTCATATCTATGCGGGTCAGGGCCTTTTCATCGTTAAAGAGAAAATCCGCCAGGGTTTTGGCCAGCTCGGTTTTGCCTACTCCTGTAGGACCGAGAAACAGGAAAGAACCGAGGGGACGGCTTACATCAGAGAGTCCCGCCTTGTTACGCCTGATGGCATCCGCCACGGCAGATACCGCATCCTCTTGGCCCACCACCCGGGTTCCCAGGACCGTTTCTAAATCCAGGTACTTTTGCAATTCCCCGGACAGCATCTTGGATACGGGTATTCCCGTCCAGGCAGAGACCACCTGGGCAATATCCTCCTCCCGCACTTCCTCCCGGAGCAAGGCGGGCTTTTCTTCGCCCCGCCGCGCTTCCATCTGGCCGGTCAAACGGAGGAACTTTTTCTGGGCGTCCGGGATGAGGCCGTGCTTGTACTCCGCAGCCTTGGTGAGGTTCCCTTCCCGTTCATACCGGGTTTCTTCTATCTTGAGTTCTTCGATGTACTGTTTTATCTCCCGGATCTGCTGGATATCCTCTTTTTCCCTATCCCAACGGACCTGCATGGCATCTCGTTCTGTTTTGAGCCCGGCAATTTCCTTTTCAACCTTTCCCAGCCGTTCCCGGGATGCCCCATCCTCTTCCCGGCTGAGGGCCTGCTTCTCTATGGAAAGCTGCAAGAGCTTTCGTTCCAGCTTATCCAGTTCCGTAGGCCGACTGTCCAATTCCATCTTTAGCCGGCTTGCCGCCTCATCGACCAGGTCTATGGCCTTATCCGGGAGGAAACGGCTGGTGATATACCGGTCTGAGAGGCGTGCGGCGGCTACCAGGGCCTCATCTTTGATCCGGACCCCGTGGTGCACCTCGTACCGTTCCTTGAGGCCCCGGAGAATGGCGATGGTATTCTCCACCGAAGGTTCCGGGGTATAGACCTGTTGGAAGCGCCGTTCCAACGCAGGGTCTTTCTCGATGTGTTTTCGGTATTCATCCAGGGTGGTTGCACCGATACAGCGGAGTTCCCCCCGGGCCAGGGCGGGTTTCAAGAGATTGGACGCATCAGTGGCCCCTTCCGCGGCTCCCGCGCCCACCAGGGTATGGAGTTCATCAATGAAGAGGATGATCTTTCCCTCAGAGGCCTGGATCTCATGGATCACCGCCTTGAGGCGTTCTTCAAATTCCCCCCGAAACTTCGCCCCGGCCACGAGCGCCCCCAGGTCCAGGGAGAGGAGCCGCTTTCCCTTAAGCCCCTCCGGGACATCTCCTGCCACGATACGCCGGGCCAGGCCTTCGGCAATGGCGGTTTTCCCCACCCCCGGCTCGCCGATGAGGACCGGGTTGTTTTTGGTTCTCCGGGAAAGGACCTGCATGACCCGGCGGATTTCTTCATCCCGGCCAATCACCGGGTCAAGCTTCTCCTGCCGCGCCAAGGCGGTGAGGTCCCGGCAATATTTATCCAGCACCTGGTACTTATCTTCAGGGTTCTGGTCAGTGATCCGGGTATTTCCCCGCACCTGTTTCAAGGCCGCGAGGATCCCCTGCTTGGTAACCCCTGCCTTTCTCAGGGTTTCCCCGGTTTTTCCCTCGCTTATGGCCAGGGCTATGAGGATATGTTCAGTGGACACATATTCGTCTTTGAGGGATGCCGCTTCGGTCTCCGCTTTCGCCAGAACCTTGGAAGCGGCAGAGGAAAAATACAACTGCGCTGCCGCTCCGTATATCTTAGGATTCTCCGCGGTGAGGGCTTCTATTTGGGGGATCATCTGGGCCGGATCCGCGCCGATCCGTTCAACGAGCGGGCTGACGATCCCCTCTTCCTGCTGCAACAAGGCGAGGAGCAGATGTTCAGGCTCCACCTGGGCATGATCCGCCTTTTGCGCGAGCGCGGAAGCCTCGTTCAGGGCTTCCTGGGCTTTTATGGTCAACTTTTCTAAATTCATAGGTATAACATAAAAAATTTGATCCCCCTTGACAAGAGCCTTTAAAATACCGTGTCAACGACCAATAACATGTCCCCTTAGGTTCATGCAACGGCTGAGTTTGGGTGGTCATTTGTGTCAAGTTGTATCGCCGTGGCGAGGAGTGGTTTCCCTTTCCACAGAAGAGCGTAAGTCCCAGCAAGTCTGATCCGGACCATGACCTGGTCTTTGGGGCGTGGAAGGTTACCCCGGCCCCTTCCGCTATTCTGGGGATTCTATCACTTTTTTCTAAGCTGAGAATTGCTGGTAACGGTGTGGGCCAAGTTTAGAGCTTGCTCCGGGGTATGGACCACGCCTTCCAATCAAATGACCCGGCTGATAATTGAATCGAGATAATCGTCGTC
>JAISPY010000008.1 GCA_031274565.1 Treponema sp. | reverse complement strand
CTGTGGTACTGCTGGAACGTGAACGGCGCTCTGGCGTACCTCAGAAAAGCGGGAGATTACTGGCAGACCGCCTTCAAGGAAATCCCCGTACAAGACATGACCGATGATTTCCACGGTCCCCGGGAGTCGGAGCAGCCTCCGGAAGCGCTTCCCCGCTTTCTTACGGTAGGGACAGGAACCGCCCTTACCCTGTACCCCGCGCTGAGTGAAAAACCCTACTTGGTAAGCATGCAGGATACGCTCTGCCTGTTTCCCGGCGCGGCAGCCCATTTTACCGCGCTGTTTCCGCCGGTTCTGTACTTTGAAACTGCCGATAATCAGCGGATAGCCGGGTTCATACCCTTCACCCGCTCGGATGCCTGGTTTGGGGATGATACTGCCTCAGGGATGCTCTGCGTTTCCCTTCCTCCCCATTTTATCTCCCCGCAAAGCCCAGCGGCAGAGGATACTCCCCTTTCCTTGATCCGCTGTCCCCTGGTGATCCGGAATCATTCCAAGACACCGCTTGAATTGGACCGCCTGGCTATTTATACTGAACCTCTGAGTATTTACGAATATGAGGGAAGCTTATGGTCCGATACGGTAGCCATGGATTCCCTCCTGGGAGGGAATATCGAAATGAATGTACTCCCTGAGACACCGGAATCATACCGGAAGATCCGCGCCGCGGAACGGAGCGGTATGAAGGATATACTCATCCGCCAAGGCGCGGACTTCATAAAGAACATAACTAGTCTGTAGGGGGCCGTACATGGATACTACGATTCTTTCAGAAGCGGTAACGCAATTTTCCGAGGAGACCAAGCCATTGCATCTCATCGTCCGGGTCATGCAAACCCTGGTCATGGTCCTGGTCATCATCGTCGTGTTTAATCTTATCCAGTTTATTCTGGGGAAGCTCCTCAAGGGCAGGATCAGCGAACAACGTACCTTCATGGTGAAGAAAGGCATCCGGTATACGGGCCTGGTCATGGCGATACTCTTTGTCTTTAAAAGCATGGGCATTGATACCTCGGCCATCCTGGGCGCTGCGGGGGTCGCGGGTATTGTCTTTGGGTTTGCGGCCCAGACCTCCATGTCCAGTTTCATCTCAGGGTTGTTCATTCTCTCAGAACGGCCCTTCCAGGTGGGGGACGCCATCACCGTGAATAGCCTCACCGGGATCGTCATGTCCATGGACTTCCTCTCGGTGAAGATCCGTACCTACGACAATCTCTTTGTACGGATTCCCAATGAGACCATCATCAAGAGCAACCTGATCACGGTTACCCGTTTTCCCATACGGCGGATGGATCTCAGCCTCACCGTACCCTACGCAGAAGACCTGGAACGGGTACAGGAAGTGCTCCTGGATGTGGCGGCTCAGAACAGCTACTGTCTGGATAACCCGGCCCCTCTTTTTGGGGTGGATAAATTCGACCGGACCGGGGTGGTCCTGCTTTTTGGGGTGTGGTTTGAAAAAACCAACTACTGGAATATCAGAAATTCGATCTTGATCGGCATTAAACAGCGATTTGAGCAGGAACATATTGAAATACCCTACCAAAAGATTGATATTAGTATTAGGCAAGAAGCGGTAAGCCCTGCGGCAGCGGGTACGGGCGACTTGTAACAGGCGGATTATAATCGAAGATTGGGGGAAAACAGTGGTACGGGAGCAGGAGCGGTTTGATGGGTGAGCGAAAAAATAACAAGCACCGGGGTTTCAAATTCCCCTTCGGCGGTCCAAATCTCCCCAATCCCAAACCTTTTGGGGGCTGGAAATTTTCTATCATCTATATCTTGATCCTGGTAGTGGGGATGAGCCTCTTTAACTACGTCTTCATGAACCGGGTGAATCCTACCATTGATTTCTCCGAATTTAAGGCCAAAATCGCCTCTGGTGAGATTAAACGGGTGGAACTGACCGATGCCTATTTCACGGGTTATACCTCCCTCAAGCCGGATTCGCGCCCAGCGCCTCCTATCAGAAACCCCTACACCGCAGCCGTCTCAGGGGCGGTGTATCGGACGGTCCCCATCAACGACCCGGAGCTCATCAAGCTCATGGATGAAAAACAGGTTGCCTATTATGCGGTCTCCCGGGAGGGGAGCGCGATCCTGAACATCATCTTTAGCTGGGTTCTGCCTATCGCCTTTTTCTTCTTTATCTGGCGTTTCCTGATGAAGCGTCTGGGAAACATGGGAGGCAACGTCTTGTCGGTGGGACAGAACCGGGCGGTGATCGTAGCGGAAGGGGATATTGTAACCCGCTTCTCCGATGTGGCTGGGGTTGACGAGGCAAAAGATGAACTGGTGGAAGTGGTGGATTTCCTCAAAAACCCTAAGAAATACACGGATATCGGCGGCAAGATCCCCAAAGGGGTGCTGCTCGTAGGGCCTCCGGGAACCGGGAAAACCCTTTTGGCCCGGGCTGTGGCCGGTGAAGCAGGGGTGGCGTTCTTCCGCATGAGCGGCGCGGACTTTGTGGAAATGTTCGTGGGAGTAGGCGCTGCCCGGGTGCGGGACCTTTTCAAGCAGGCCCGGGACAAGGCGCCCTGTATTATTTTTATTGATGAATTGGACGCTATCGGCAAGAGCCGGATCAACAACATCGCCGGAGGCAACGATGAGCGGGAACAGACCCTCAATCAGCTTTTGGTGGAAATGGACGGCTTTGATGCCACGAGCGGACTTATTATCCTGGCTGCTACGAACCGGCCCGACGTGTTAGACCCGGCCCTGCTCCGGCCAGGACGGTTTGACCGGCAGGTGCTGGTGGACCGTCCTGACCTCAAAGGTCGGGAAGCGATCCTGAAGATCCATTCCAAAACCGTAAAACTCAGTCCCCAGGTGGACTTGGATGCCATTGCCCGGCTTACTTCCGGTTTCGTAGGTGCGGACCTGGCGAACATCGTCAATGAAGCGGCGCTGCTTGCGGTCCGGGGGGGCAGGACCGTGGTTATTCAAAAGGACTTCGAAGAGGCCATCGAGAAAACCGTGGCAGGACTTCAGAAAAAGAACCGTATCATATCCGAGAACGAACGCCGGATCGTGGCCTTCCACGAAACCGGTCATGCCCTGATTGCCGCCTTTACCCCTGGTTCAGATCCGGTGCAGAAAATTTCCATCGTACCCCGGGGCTTCGGCGCCCTGGGGTATACCCTCCAGATGCCGGTAGAGGACCGCTACCTCATGACCGAGGAGGAACTGCTCGGCAAGATCGACGTGCTCCTGGGAGGCCGGGCAGCGGAGGAGTTTATCTTCGGAAAGATCTCCACCGGTGCGGCCAATGATCTCACCAAGGCTACTGATATTGCCCGGCGGATGATCACCGATTACGGTATGAGTAGCCGCTTCAAGAACGTAGCCCTCACCCAGCGGGGAGCGGGTATGCTGGGAGGGTCTCAGACCCAAGAACCGCTGTTGCACCGGGAGTATTCCGAAGCGACGCAGCAGTACATTGATGAGGAAATTGCCCACATGGTGGAAAAGCAATACGCCCGGGTTAAGGAGCGGCTTGCGGAAAAGCACTCGTTGCTCAACACCGTGGCAGGGCTGCTCTTGGAAAAAGAATCCCTGGATGAGAAGGAGTTTAAGGATATCCTCAGGATAAACGCCTAGCGCACGTGTGTGAGGGGGAGGGGAGAGGTGGAAGACAGGGTTCCCCTAGAGAGATGCTATGGATTATGACTGTATTATTGTAGGGGGGGGACATGCGGGCATTGAAGCGTCCCTGGCGGTAACCCGTCTTGGGTTCAAAGGACTGCTCATTACCCAAAACCCCGACCGAATCGGCGCGCTTTCGTGTAATCCCGCAGTCGGAGGGCTTTCCAAAGGGAATCTTGTCCGGGAAGTGGATGCCTTGGGAGGCGAAATGGGGAAGCTCGTCGATAAAACCAGTATCCAGTACCGGGTGCTTAACCGTTCCCGGGGACCTGCGGTACAAGCCCCCCGTGCCCAGACGGATAAAGGGGCATACCAGACAGCGGCCCGATCCGCAGTTGAAACGCAGCCAGGACTTTCGGTCCTGATGGATACGGTGGTTGATCTCCTGGTTGCAGAATCCCCGGGTATTGTTCAGGGAGTCTGCACTGAACGAGGGGGGCGTATAAGCGCTCCGGTGGTGATCCTGGCTACGGGTACCTTTATGGAAGGCAGGATCTTCATCGGTGCGTATGACGCTCCTCAAGGGCGCTTAGGAGAAGGAGCCGCCCTCGGACTGGGCGTAGGTTTGCGGCGCAGGGGCTTCCCCTTGGGCAGGCTCAAGACCGGTACCCCTGCCCGAATCGCGGGGAATAGCATTGATTATGCCCAGTTGGAGCGGCAGAACGGCGAGATGAGCGCCCCTTTTTCCTTTGATGTGGATCCTGGCGCCTTCCTGGACCGGCCTTCGGTTCCTTGCTGGATCACCTATACTACCCCGCAAACCCATAGCATCATCAAGGCGAATATCCACCGGTCCCCCCTGTACGGAGGGAAGATTCGGGGGGTAGGCCCCCGGTACTGCCCTTCTATTGAAGATAAGGTGGTCCGTTTCCCTGAACGGGATCGGCACCATATTTTCATTGAACCTGAGGGCTGTGCTACTAATGAGATGTACCTCAATGGAGCCTCCAGTTCCCTCCCAGAGGATGTGCAGCATGAGTTCATACACAGCATCCCCGGTCTTGAGGAAGCCCGGATTGTCAGGCCCGCCTATGCGGTGGAATACGATTATCTGGATCCCCTGGACCTTTACCCAACTCTGGAATCCAAACGTCTGGGGGGCTTGTTTGTGGCAGGTCAAACCAACGGCAGCTCCGGGTATGAGGAGGCTGCGGCTCAGGGTATTATCGCAGGGATCAACGGGGCCATGAAACTCCGAGGGGATCCACCCCTGGTTTTAGGACGGGCCGAGGCGTATATCGGGGTTCTAATCGATGACCTTACCACCTTGGGAACCAAAGAACCCTACCGGATGTTCACCAGCCGGGCAGAACACCGTCTGGTACTACGCCAGGACACCGCAGACTCCCGGCTCTCTCCCAAGGGCCGGGAGCTGGGCTTGGTGCATGAACAGCGGTGGGAACGGTTTCAGCGAAAAACCCAAGCCTTGGAGGTGATCCGGGAACTGCTGCGGAACCGGAAAGCGCCTGGTCTTCGAGAACAGGAACATGTTGGAGCGGCGCTTAGTCTCCGGTCCCACGGAGGGGATACGCTGGAGCGAACCCTGACCGACGCGGCGGTACGCTGGGAAGATCTGCTCCCCTATGTACCTGAATTGGCGGAGTATCCCCAAGAATGGCTGGATCGGGCGATGCTGGATATAAAATATGCCGGTTATATTGAAAAGGAAAGTCGTGCCGCCGCCCGGAACGCAAAAATGGAAGCCATCAAGCTGGATAGGGCCTTGGACTATGGCGCGATCCCCGGTCTTTCCGCGGAATCCAAGGAAAAGCTCTCCCAGGTCCAACCCCTTACCGTGGGCCAGGCCGCCCGGATCCCCGGGGTCCGCCAGGGGGACATCGCCCTGCTCATGGTATTGGCCAAAACCAAGCGTTCACCCTTCGCCGTAGGATAAAGACCAGGTTTCATGGTTGACTGGGTACTCCTCCATACCTCCTATGCTACCAAAGGGGTGATCTTTTCCCTTATGAATCACACGCGCGCAGTATTTATTGACTAAGCGCCTCTCCGGACATATACTTGCCTCAAAGCCGCGCGGCGCGGCATGGAGGATTATGGACAAGCAGCCTTCTTTCAAAAAAATTTCTCAAGGATATACTTTCAAAGTGCTGATGCTCGTGGCGTTGGTTCTTCTCTTATTGCTGCCGCTGAATATGATACGCGGTTTGGTGCGGGAACGGGGCAGGACAGCGGCCTTCGCCGAGGCGGATATAATGGAGGCGTGGGGGAATCAGCTTATCGAGGCCGGCCCCGTTGTCATAATTCCCGGGGTACAAACAACCGAGCACCGCAGCAAAACGGAAAAGGACGGCGAGAAGGTCGATATCACCAAGCAACCGTTTACGCTCATGGTAAGCCCGAAAAAACTGAATATTGACGCCTCCTTCAAAACCGAAGTGCGCAAGCGCGGTATTTTTTCGGTGCCGCTGTTTCAGGGGACCCTTGCCTTGAGCGGCAGCTTCGATCCGGCAATGGCTGTTTCAGAGCTGCGGCCTAACGAAGAGGTTTTTTTTAATCAGGCGGAGCTGGTTATCGCCCTTTCCAGCCAGAAGGGTATCCGCAAGATAAATAAATCCGAATGGGATGGGGGGGAACTCTTTTTTCAGCCCGGTAACCGGGGCTATAATTTGTTTAATCCCGGAGATGTTCCGCTCAATGCTGACAAGCGCGCCGCCATGCGGGACGCCGAGTCGTTCACGGATAAATACGGCGGCGGCATATACGCGGCGCTCCCGCGCTTTCAAAACAAAGAAGCGGAGTTCAGCATCAGCATGGAGATACAGGGCGGGCAGTTGGTGCGGGTGCTGCCGATCGGCCAGGACACCAGCGTCCGCATTTCCTCCGATTGGCCTTCGCCTTCGTTTCAGGGCGCTTTCCTGCCCAGCGCGTCGAGCGTTAGCAACAGCGAGTTTTCGGCGCGCTGGGACATCAGCTATTTGAGCCGCGATATTCCGCTTTTTCAGAAGGACTATAGCAAAGACCGCTATAATTACGGCGGCTCACTCTTCGGCGTAGACTTCTTCCGCACTATCGATACCTACGCGCTGAATACGCGGGCCGTGAAGTACGCGATTCTTTTTCTGATGGTTCCGTTCCTGACCCTGTTCCTGCTTGAGGTTTTCACAAAGAAACGCATCCATCCGGTACCGTACCTACTTTCCGGCATCGGCAACGCGGTGTTCTATCTGCTGCTGCTATCACTGTCCGAGCAAATACCTTTTGATACGGCCTACCTTATCGCGGCGTTCGCCGTAACCGCGCTGATGACCCTTTATTCGCGCTCCCTGCTGCCGTCCTGGGGTAAAAGCTGGTATATGGGCCTGGTTGTAGGCATATCGTATGTGCTTCTTTACGCCGTGCTGAACGCCGAATCCTACGCGCTGCTCATTGGCTCCGTCGGCGCCTTTGTGATAATCGCGCTCGTCATGTTTCTTACCCGCAAACTCGACTGGTACGGCGGCGAATAATACCCGCTGCGGAAAGGCATAGTGGCGGAAGACTAACAGGATGTTTTAAGGAACGGACATAAATCCGTTTACCTGGTAGACACGGCAAGGATACCATACGGGAGCGGTGCGAAGAAGCCTAAGGGATTTCCCCGCCACTCCCTGTCATTGGTCTTGCTTCACTGCACCGATGAAACCGTTTTTAGGGAGCATAGGAAACGTGCTGTTTGTCTATGCTCCCCTATACCCAGACCCAGTATGCACCCCGATAGGGCAGTGCTCGATATTTGCCCTCGGGATAGGGATTATTTTGGTTTTTCCAATACTACGGCGTCACGCTGCGCGATAAGGCTGAGCTCCGCGGCTTTAAAGGCATGTTCCTGGCTCATCGCGTTTTCAGTACGGTTGAGGCAGTCCAGTACCAGTTGGCCGAAGAAGGGAAAACCGACTTTGCCTTCGACGTGGAAGTACGTTTCTTCTTTGCCATTGGCGAGAAATACATGGCCGCCACCTGAACCTTTAATGCCGAGGTTCACATATTTTCGCTGTTCAATGTAGCCTTCGGTTCCGAGTATGAAGAGCCGGCCGTCGCCCCATGTTTGCAGACCGTCGGGGGTAAACCAGTCAACGCGAAAATAGCCTGAGGCGTTATGATCAAGCACAATTTCGCAGTCGCCGAAATCTTCCAGTTCCGGGTATTGAGGATGACCGTAGTTCGCCACATGGCTCTGCACAACTTTTCCGTCTTTTGCGCCGGTATAGAAAAGTATCTGTTCCACATTATGGCAGCCGATGTCGCAGAGTATACCGCCGTAATGCTTTTTGATAAAAAACCAATCCGGCCGGCCCCCCGGGCCCAGACGGTGCGGACCAAAACCGATTACCTGTATCGGCCGTCCGATAGCGCCCTGCTCAATAAGCTGGCCGGCAAATACCGCGGACTCTACATGGATGCGCTCACTGTAATATACGGCGTATTTTTTGCCGGTTTTTTGAACCGCCTCCCGCGCCTGGGCGAGTTGTTCCAGAGTGGTCAGCGGCGCTTTGTCGGTAAAATAGTCCTTACCCGCTGCCATGACGCTCAGGCCCAGGGCGCATCGCTCATCGGTTTTAGTCGCGCCGGCAACGAGGATGATTTCCTGGTCATTCAATATCTCATCTTCGCTCTTTGCGGGTTTGACATGCGGGAAATTTTTCGCAAAACTTTCCCTGTACTTCGGATTCGGGTCGTAATAGGTTTTCAAAATAGCGCCGGCTTCAATTAAACCGTTACACATGCCGACAATATGGCCATGATACAGGCCAAGGGCGGCAAACACAAATTCTCCGGGCTTGACCACCGGCGCCGCCTTGCCTTTCGGCGCGTACGTCATTCCATCTGATACTGAAACCATAATAAACTCCTGCTATTTTTGGTACGTGCTACCAACGGTGATATTCCCTTCCTGGTTTTCCACCGAATTTTTCTTTTCATAAAAATGAGGTACCAAGCGCATAATGCCTTCTACCGTATAAAAAGGATCACCGCTCACTATAGGCAGTTCTACCGGGCGCTGCTCCGCGCCCGCCTTGTAGATTGCGGTGATAAGTTCAATGGTCTTCCGTCCGTCCACGCCTTGAATAAGCAGCGCGCCTTTTCCCTCTATAGCGTCCAGCACATTTTCGATCTGCCCGGCATGGGCAGTATGTTTTAACGACGGCAGCGCCTGATAATCCGCGGTAAGCTCGTTTTCCAACGCCTCGTTTTTAAGGGGAAAGCCGTTTGGCTGAGCCGTGGACGCCACGACCTTCCACGGAGCCGAGAGGCGGGCCTTTTCGCATTGGAAGATGACCTGCTGTTCATCGCCGTGGTGTACCACCGAACTGGTGATTTGGGCCAGGGCGCCTTTCGCGCACAATTCGCTTGCCCCGTATTGCAGTATGGCGATTGAAATATCCTCCACCTCGGCGTTATCGTGGGACACATTACTCAACACGGCGGTTATTTTTTGCGGCAGGCCGAGCATCCAGCCGAGCATGTCGATTTGGTGAACCGCGTGATTCAGGGTGCAACCGCCGCCTTCCTTCTGCCAGGTCCCGCGCCACCAAAGATCATAGTATGCGTGGCCGCGCCACCAGTGGGAATCGATCTGCGCGTGGACGACCCGTCCGGCCTTGCCTGAGTCGAGTAGCTTTTTAAGATTGGCGATAGGATCGCGGAAGCGGTTTTGCGCTACCGGCGAAAAGATCCTGCCGCTCTTTTGGGCGGCCGCAATTATCCCGTCACATTCCTCAAGAGAGGCCGCCATGGGCTTTTCCACGATGACGTGCTTTCCCGCGTTAAGGGCGGCGATGGCGAGCCGCGCATGCTCAAAAGGAGGGGTGCATATACTCACCAAATCCACTTCCGGGTCATGGAGCGCGTCTTCAAAGGATATTGACGCCGCCGCGTCAAGTTTGAAATCCCGGGCCTTTTTTTCCGCTTTACCTGCTATAATGTCGGTTATACGGACAATCCTGCAACGATCGGGGAATTCAAGAAACCCCTGGATGTGCTGAGTGGAAATATTGCCTGTCCCGATAATAGCTACGTTGATCATACTGCCTCCTTGTCCAACCAATGTTTTGTCAAAACGTTTTGATTTTTTATCATACAACCCCCTTTCACCTTTGTCAACGGTTCTTCGCTTCTTGTCAGGATAAACGCATAGAAACCAGTACCTGGCACCCTGGGCTTGCCCACCTCCTAGTTGCCTGAGTACCCAAGGCGCTTGGCTTCGGCCAAGTCGGCTTCCGCTTTTGCTTGATAGGCTTTTCCACGGTTGTCATACGCCAGGGCGTATTGAGGATCGAGCCTGATAGCTTCGGTATAATCGGCAATGGCCCGGTCATAGTCTCCTTTGTTACCGTAAGAAACTCCACGGTTGTTATACGCACGGGCGTATTGAGGATCGATCCTGATGGCTTCGGTAAAATCAGCAATGGCCCGGTCATAGTCTTTTTTGTCATCGTAAGCATTTCCACGGTTGTAATACGCAGCGGCATCTTGAGGATCGAGCCTGATGGCTTCGGTATAA
>JAISPY010000251.1 GCA_031274565.1 Treponema sp. | reverse complement strand
AGATGTCACCTTGAATACCGTTATAAGTGGGTAAACGGCCTTGAGAATCGCGCCGATGGTGAAAAACTGCTGGTCAATTACCGCTATTTAGAAATCCACAAGAGAGCAAAGGGCAAAATCACGTATAACAACCGTTGGATTACCGATAAAGTGGTAACCCAAGAGAATGTTACCCTGCTTATGGAGTACGCCCGCGCCCGTTGGAAGCTAGAGCACGAAAACAACAAGGTCCTGAAAAACTACGGATACCATCTTGAATATAATTTCGGAGATGGGGAGAACCGAGCCGGCGAGGTGTATTGCGTTTTGAACCTTCTGGCGTTTCTGGTTCATGGCCTTATGATAGGGTGCGATGAAGACTTTACAAAAGCCCGCTCGTATTTCGGGCGGAAGGAGGAATTCTATAACGTCCTGCGTACCTTCTTCTGGGCTTTTGAGTTTGAAACCTGGGAAGATGTTCTGCTTTTTGTTATCGCTCATGCCAGAGGCGGCTAAAAGTAAAATTGCTGCGCCCTGGAATGGAACCCTTGACAGGTATCCCCTGGTCCGGGGATACTACCACCATGATCGCTGTGAGTATGCGGTCAGACAAGGAGTTACTAGTTTGGCAATCGAGATACGAGCTACCGGAAAGGCCATTCCATCAAGGCGCCTTTCCAATGATGATCTGGCAAAAACCCTCGATACCACCGATGAGTGGATTCGGTCCCATACGGGCATCCGCGCCCGACATATCGCTGATGAGACCACCGCATGCAGCGATTTAGCCCTAGAAGCGGCTCGGCAGACCCTAGCCATGCTCATAAGCCAGGAAGGAGCCTCCGAGCGTACCATCGAAGAGGCGGCCCTCAGCGTGGATATGATCATCCTGGGTACTGCTACGCCGGATTATCATGGCTGTCCCTCCACCGCCTGCATCGTGCAGGATAAGCTGGGCGCGCGCCATGCCTTTGCTATGGATATTACCGCCGGCTGTACCGGCTTTATTTACGGACTCGAAACCGCCGCGGCCCTCCTCTCCCTGAATCCCGCCCGGAAACGGGCCTTGGTTATCGGCTCGGAGATCTTATCCCGGTTCGTTGACTGGACCGACCGGAAAAGCTGCGTCCTTTTTGGAGACGGCGCCGGGGCAGTGCTGCTGGAAAAAACCCCGGAAACCCCAGAAAAACGGGGGCTGCTGCGGACCATTCTCGCTGCGGACGGTTCCGGCGCGGAGCATATCATCATCCGGCAGGGAGGTTCCCGCCAGGCCTTTAAAGCCGGGGATTCCATTGTCCGGCCCCCGGTTATTGAGATGAACGGACAGGCGGTCTATAATTTTGCGGTTAAATCCGTAACCGAAACCATCGAAACCCTCCTCGCCGAAGAAAACATCCCCCTGGATGCGGTGCAGTGGATCGTATCCCACCAAGCCAACCGCCGGATCATCACCGCCGCAGGGAAACGCCTGGGTATACCCGAGGAACGGTTCTTTTTCAACCTGGAGGAATACGCCAATACCTCCGCCGCATCGATTCCCATTGCCCTGGACGAACTCAATCGGGGAGGTATGCTGCACCAGGGCAGCCTCATCATGACCATCGGCTTCGGCGCGGGCTTGACCTCAGGAGGTAATCTCATTGTCTGGTAGTACGGCTCAGCTCAAAAACCAATTCGTCTGGCTCTTTCCCGGCCAAGGGGCGCAGTATCAGGGCATGGCCTTGGACTTATGGGAAGCTTCCGCAGCGGTAAAGGGGCTCTTTGCCCTGGCTTCGGAGAGTACCGGCAGGGATATGTATGCCCTGCTCCGGGATGGGGACGCCGCGACCCTGAAACGAACCGACCTCTCCCAGCCGGCCATCACCCTGGCCAATCTGAGCGCCGCCGCGTACCTGGTGGAACAGGGCTTCCGAGCCGCCGGGGTTGCCGGGTTCAGCCTGGGAGAATACGCCGCCCTGGTAACTGCCGGGGTGATTTCCCCGGAAGCTGCGTTCCGTCTGGTTACGGCCCGTGGGGAGGCAATGCAGGCCGCTGCGGATCGCCTCGGCAGCGGAGCAAACGCTCCCGGCATGGCCGCGGTGATTGGGCTTGCTCCTGAACAGGTAGCGTCCCTCATCGCCGCATGGAGGGCCGAAGGCCAAACCGATCTGTATGCGGCCAACCACAATTCCCCGGTCCAGACCGTGGTGGCCGGGACCAGTCAGGCCCTAGCAGAAGCGGCCACACGGTTTAAGCTCGCCGGGGCCAAGCGCGTCCTCCGTCTTCCCGTGGCAGGTCCGTTTCATTCCCCCCTCATCGCCGATGCCGCGGAACGGTTTCGGCCCCTCTTGGAATCCGTACCCTTTGCCGACCCGGTTATCCCCTGCTATTCCAATGTATCCGGCGCAGTGATGCGTACCGGCGCAGAGGCAAAACAGCGCGCCCTGGAGCAGATAACCAAGCCCGTGCGCTGGATCGATGAGGAACGGGCCATTGCCGCTCAGGAGGGCATTGCGGGGGTTCTGGAAACCGGGCCGGGCCGGGTCTTGCAGGGCTTATGGAAAGACCTGGGAAGCCCCCTCCCCTGCCTCAGCGCCGGTACGCGGGAAGCCATCCATGCGGTGGCAACAGCGCCCCTGCAGGATCGATAAACCCGCCCAGGATGTACGCGGCTTCCCTAGGTAAGCCGCGGTGTAGACAGGACGTTTCCGGTTTAAAAAGTTTTCTTGATATGCTGGGGAATATAGAGGCTAAAGGCTGTGCCTTTGCCGGATTCGGTCTGGACTTTGATACGGCCCTTAATTTTCCGGATCCGTTCATAGACCAGATTCAAGCCCATGCCCCGGCCCGCATGCACCCCTTCGGTTTCTGCGGTACTGAAACCAGGCATAAAGATAACCTGCAATAAGCGGTTCTGCGCTTGCCGCGTTGCTTCCGGCAGGATGATCCCAAGCTTATCCGCCTTTTCCCGGATATCTTCGAAGTTAATGCCCCGGCCATCGTCTTTCAGGGTAAAGCGGATCGTATCCCCTTCGATCTCCAGGGAAAGCTTGATGGTGCCGACTTTATGCTTGCCCTGCCTGACCCGTTCATCCGGGTGTTCTATGCCGTGGTACACCGCGTTCCGCACCAACTGGATGAGCGCCTCTTTGACCACCCGCCGGGGGATCTGTTCCAGCGCATCTGAATCCACCCTATCCGCTACGAAGCGCACCTCCTTACCCAGGTCCTCTGCAGCCCGCATACTCGCCCGGTTTAAGGTGTCTACCAACACCTGGCCGTACTGAGACGGACCTGCGCCCAACTTCAAAGAACGGACCTGGTCGATGGTAGTACGGAACTTATCTTTTTCCTCCATAAGCGTGTCAATATCCGTGGTTAAGTCCCGGATATCCTCAAAAAGGAGGCCCTCCTGTTCCCGCAGTTCCTTGATATGCGATTCCAGGGTATGGACCTTATCGCTGAAATTCGTAAGCCCCACGATCAGGGCGTTGGACTTGATCGCATGAACCGATTGGTAAATATCCACCACCGCTTTAGGAGAAGAACCGTCGGTACCTTCCAATACCTCTTGGATCCGCTCAAATTCATACTCGATATCTTCCAGGAAGTCGCTAAAAACCCGGGGTTCCACCTGGATAAGCTCAAAAAGGGAACGCATCTCCTCCTGGAGCTTCTGTTCCTCCTGGGCGAGCTTGCGCTGGAGTTCCTTTTCCACGGTGATGTCCTGGATCGTACCCAGGATAAAGACCTTTTTGGCCCCTCCCCGCTCAACCGGGGTAAAGCTGCAACTCAAGGTTTTACCCTGCGTATCCGCGGCGCTGCTATACTGAAAGTCCTGGAGGGGATTGATATCCTCCAGCATGGCCTGCTCAAAGGAACGGTGCAGCACCATATCAAAATAGTCCTTGAGGGTATTCAGTTCCCGCTCGTTCAGGGAAGCGGAGAGGAGGGAAACAAAGTTTTTTCCCTTCAAGTCCGGAACCTCAAGCATTGATTCCAGGCAGAGAGAATACTGCCCCTGGATGGTGTAGTGCTGGTCCATGAGAAAGAAACCTACCTTGAGATTGTCTTTCATGGCGCTGATCTCCTCCCGTTCGTTCTTCAAGATTCGGGTAAGCACTATCGACATGATCACTGCCAGGACCACGAGCAGGAGGTTCACGGCGATCATCTTGATCAAGATGTTCGTGGACTCCGCGAAAATAGCCGTCCTTGGAAGGGTGGACACGAGGAACCAGTTCATTTCCGGAATAGCCACGGAATAGATGAAGCGGCCGTCCTCCATGCGGGAGAAGGAGGGGGAGCCTAAGATGGCGTCCCGGTACTGCTCCAAGGCATATTCGGTGAAGAAATCTTTTTGTAAAACCGCCTCCGGATCCGGATGGGTCATAAACTGTCCCGTCTCATTGAGGAAAAAGGTCTCTTGCCCAGAGACAAAGGCGCTTTGCCGCAGCAGCTCATCCAAGAAATCAATAGAGACATCACCGGCAACCACCCCCAGTTCCCGGCCTGCCTCATCAAAGACCACTATCGACAGAGAGGTGATGAGTGTTTTGGTTACCACATCTATGTAGGGGTCTGCATACGCCACTGGTCCCGGATTTTCTTTGGCGGCGATGAACCAATTCCGCTGGGTATTATCGTAATCCGGGGGGAATTCAAAATCGATATTAAAAACCATAAACTCCCCCGGCTCGTTCCACCGGCCGTTCGTACTGCAATACAGGAGGGTTACATCGGTTTGGGAGTCCAGTATATGCTGGAGCATGCGCTGAATCGCCTTTTGATCCGCCGGCTGCTTGGTCATATCGGGAACTACGCTGATAGCCGTATGCCGTACCAGACCGGCCCATTCCTGGAACCGGTCCACTACCTTGTCCCGTAAATGGCTCAAGCTCTCATGGGTGTTAGTTTCCAGTTGTTTATACGAAGTAGTACGAAAGGTAATGAAAAACAACGCCGACACCGACACGGTGATCCCCACCATAACCGATAAACAAATAACCGTAAACAGTGCAGGGAATGAAAGTTTTTTTGGATGCATACTATAAACGTACCTCCTCAGCGTGAGCTTAATCCCGAAGGATCTCTCGTTTATGGGGCCACGCTACCCCAAGAGGCCACTTTTGGCATGGGGACTCACGAGGGACGACTTGTTGGAAGTGCTCCGCCAGGTATGATGCATAAAGAAATGACCCGGAGGACCAAAAAAGATACAAACAGGGTAATCCCCACAGCCCTCGTTGCCATAATCAAACAATACCCAGGAACGAGAAAAAAAGCAAGGTATACCAGGGCCGGCGCATATAAACCAAAGGGTCCGCGAATGACGCGAATTA
>JAISPY010000152.1 GCA_031274565.1 Treponema sp. | reverse complement strand
GAATGCCGTAACGCTTTATCCAGCAAGACCATACGGTCATCGCCCCTGCCGCCGTCTCCCCTATGTGAAAGAGAAGGAAAAATTATACCCTGCCGAACAAGGAAATAGTAGACTCTTGTGTCCTGTAAGAAACCAACTAATTGGGTAGTTTCTTATAATACACAGCATAATTGTGTAGAAAGAGGGATAAGGGGGTAAAGTAATCCTTTATTCTTAAAAGGGTATAATTTTCCCTTTTTAATCACATGCGACCACTGGACAAACCAGAGTAGATCCTTCAAAATAGAAAGATATGACCCAGTCATTAGAAGATTATCTGGAAATGGTGAGTTTCCTTTCCGATGAGGGTGAGGTCCGGGTGACGGATATTGCGGTACGGCTGGGTGTTTCTAAACCCTCAGTGTTGACTGCCCTTAAAGTGTTGGAAGATCAGGGATTGTTAGAGCATGAACGGTACCGCACCGTCTCCTTAACTGAAAAAGGGGTGTTTCAGGCTGCGGCAATTCGTAAGCGCCATAGTTTCCTCACCGCGTTTTTGCGGGATACCATCGGGGTGAACCCCGAGACCGCAGAAAAAGAGGCCTGCAAAATGGAACATCTTCTTTCAGAAGAGACCTTAGAAAAAATGAAAGCTTTCGTTAAGAAAAATCGGTAAGTGTTTCCTACTTGAGCAGATCATGGGCTGTAACGAGCTTTTCGAGGCATACTACCGGGCGCTCTACCATAGTCGTTGGGACCCCTTAGGGGAAAGTCTGCTTGAAACCCCGGTGACCATACCTTTTAGTACAGGACTTACCGCTCCCTATATGCTGGACCAGGGATCGGTCCGGGCTGCAGAGTCTCTCCGACTTCCCGATGAGGGGATCATCTTGGATACCTGTGCCGCTTCTGGGGGAAAGAGTCTGGCCAACAAGTCTTCCCGGGAACGGTAGCGGCGGTGTAACCGTGCTGGACGAACATCTGGAGTCGGAGAAGCGGAGCCGGGTGCGGGTTTCCGGCTTTGATGCGGCGAGCTTGGGGGGAAGGGGAGATTAACCGGTTTGGGGGATCCTCCTGGATGCCCCCTGTTCCAGTGAACGGCATGTGCTCAGGCAAAAAAGCTTTGACCGCATGGAAGCCTGCCCGACCCCGGTTTCTTGCTCGGCGGCAGTGGGCGCTCCTGTCTGCGGCTTTTCTGGTATTACAACCCGGATCCTCTCTGGTGTATGTTACCTACGCCCGCTCCGTAGAAGAAAATGACCGGGTAGCGTCCTGGCTTTTAAAGAAGTACGGGGATGGGATCCTGCTGGACGAATCGGATTTCCCGGAGGGAGAGGAAACTACCCTAGGCAGGATCATCCTCCATGATGCGTCGGCGGGTATGGGACCTCTGTATGTGACCTGGTTTAGGAAATAGAGGAACCGTGATCCAGAAACGTATACATAAGGTTCCAACTGTACATGACGTTTTAGCGGCCCGAATAAACAAATAGGTTAATATTCGCCAGTACAAAGCTGAAGTGCGAATATTCTCTTTGAAAAGACTTCGTAAGAGGTCCGATAGTTCAAAGCCTTACGAGGACGATTGTTGATGGTATACCCAATCCTGTCAAGTTGTTTTGGGGTAATACGATCAAAAGAGGTTCCCTTCGGAAAATATTGCCGGATAAGCCCGTTCGTGGGTTCATTCAATCCCCGCTCCCAGGAATGAGAGGGACGGGCGAAATAAAGGTCCAACCCTCAGGCGCTCGATAAATCCTTATGGCAGGCAAACGCTGTTCCCTTGTCCACGGTACGAGTTTGCAGAAACTCAGGGGGAATGCCCCTGAAGGCGCGGAACGCAGCCTTGTTCAATGTCCGCGCCTTCTTATTCAGCATAATCTTTGCCAGAAGGAGTTTGGTCCCTCTATCGGCAAAGGTCGCGATATAAGAGGTCTTCCCAGCCCCTTCTATGGTATCCCCCTCCCCATCGTCCGTCCGTAGCTTGTCTTCTACCTCCTTCGGACGATGCTCTATCCATACCCGGCCAGGTATCTGCCCCCTCTTGTCATACTTACCCCCACTCTTACGCCTTCTGACCCGCGGATGTCGAACATGCCGTTTAAGCGAGGGGGTCTTTCTCAAGTTCATGGTATACGTATTGATAGATAGTCTCGGTTGAAACCTGTATTTCAGGGTCAGCGGGGTACAAAAGGGGCAACCGGCCCGCTAGTTGCTCCGGTGAAAGGTCCTTTTTGAACATTGCAAGGACTATACCCGAGAGAACGATGTTCTTTAATGTAGGACTTGGCTTGCTTTCCTCCCGCCGCTCTGCCGCGCTTTCCTGCACCTCCCGTCCGGTATACGTTGCTGAGATGCTTGCCCAGAATGACCGCGATACATCCCCGGTCCAGGGCCATAGCAATCATGGCCTGTAACGCATTGCTTTCATCCGGGGTATAGTGAGTATAGGGCATCGTTGACCTCCGTTGCATTGGTTTTGCAACTTCATTCTATCGGATTGACGATGTTGCTGATGAGGCACTGTGGATCCTTGACCGTAGTTTGCTTTTATTCTAGGATATAACGAACTATTTCACCGGACAGGAAATGAAAAAAATGAAACGGGTATATAACTTTTCCCCAGGGCCGTCGATGTTGCCCCTCTCGGTGCTGGAACAGGCTGCTGCGGAAATGACCGACGCCTATGATTCAGGACAATCGGTTATGGAGATGAGTCACCGATCAGCGGACTTCACGCCCATCATCGAAAAGACCGAAGCTGCCCTCCGTGCTCTCATGGGGATACCGGCAAACTATACGGTGCTGTTTCTCCAGGGAGGCGCTTCCTTACAGTTCTCTATGATTCCCCTGAATCTTGCCGCCCCGGAACCGGGCTTCCCTAAGAAAAAGGCCACCTATGTGGAAACCGGTATCTGGGCCAAGAAGGCTGCGGAAGAAGGAGCGCTCTATGCGGATGTACGAGTGGGGGCCTCCTCCCACGATCGGGCCTATAGGGTTATCCCCGCGCCCCCGCTCCCGGACCCGGAAGACGCCTATTATCATATCACGCTGAACAACACCATCGTAGGTACCAAGTGGACGGATCTGCCCCAAACCGGCTCGGTCCCCTTGGTGGCGGATATTTCAAGCTGCATCCTCTCGGAACCGCTGGAGGTGTCCCGGTTCGGCATACTTTACGCGGGGGCTCAGAAGAACTTAGGCCCTGCGGGAACCACCGTGGTGATTATTCGGGACGACCTGATAGGTCAAGCCCCTGCTTGGACCCCCCGATTGCTCCGCTATGATATTCACGCGGCGGAAGCTTCCCGGTACAATACCCCCCCCTGTTACGGGATATACATAATCGGCTTGGTTCTGGAATGGCTCAAAGGCTTAGGCGGGGTTCCTGCCATCGCCGAACTAAACCGGCACAAGGCTGCCCTGCTCTATGCCTACCTGGACCATTCTAAGCGCTTCCATTCACCTGTGGAAAAGTCCTTCCGCAGCCTCATGAACATTCCCTTTAGTGCCGCAGTGGAGGAACCGGAGCAGCGGGCGAAATTGGAGGCTCGGTTTATCCGGGAAGCTGCTCAGGAGGGACTGGTGAATCTCGCGGGGCACCGCTTGATAGGAGGGATGCGGGCAAGCATCTACAATGCGATGCCCCTCGAAGGGGTACAGGGGCTTATTGATTTTATGGAACGCTTTGAGCAAAACTGGGATAGAACATCATGAGGAAACCCTGTTTTCGCATACAAATTCTGAATCAGATTTCTCCCCGAGGACTTGCACTGTTTCCCCAAGACCAATACGAAGTGGCGAGTGAGCTTCCCCACCCGGACGCGATCCTGGTACGGAGCGCGGACCTGCACGCGGTGAAAATCCCCGATACGGTTAAGGCCATAGCCAGGGCCGGCGCGGGGTATAACAACATCCCTATCGCGGCATGCAGCAGCCGAGGGGTGGTGGTCTTTACGACCCCTGGAGGAAACGCCAATGCGGTCAAGGAACTGACCATGGCCGCGCTCTTCATATCCTCCCGGAATATCCTCAAGGGAATCGCGTGGGCTGCGTCTTTGGCGGATAAGGCCGATGCAGTGCCGGCCCTGGTTGAACAGGGCAAAGCCCAGTTCGAGGGACCGGAAATCCGGGGCAAAGTGCTCGGGGTGGTGGGTCTCGGGGCCATCGGGGTGATGGTGGCCAATGACGCGGTTGCCCTGGGCATGGAGGTGATCGGCTACGATCCGTACATATCCGTGGATGCCGCTTGGAACCTCTCTCGGCAGGTAATCCGGGCGGATTCCCTGCAAGAAATCCTCGCCAAATCCGATTATGTTACCCTCCACCTTCCTTTGGGGGATACCACCCGGGGACTCTTGGATGCGGAAAAATTCCGGTATATCAAGTGCGGGGCCAGGCTCATCAACCTTGCCCGGGGAGGGCTGGTTAATGAGGGGGATATCATCGCGGCCTTACACGCGGAAAAGCTCTCTGCCTATGTGACGGACTTCCCTTCCGCAGCGCTTCTCGCCTGTCCCCGGGCCATCTGTATCCCCCATCTGGGCGCTTCCACTCCGGAAGCGGAGGACAACTGCGCGGTCATGGCGGTGCGGCAGCTCATGGAATTCCTGGAAAGCGGGACCATCAAGAATTCGGTCAATTTTCCCCGATGCCAGTTGGAGCGCCGCACTCCTCATTCCCACCGACTGCTGGTGGCCAACCGGAATATTCCCAATATGGTAGGCCAGATTACCACCATTCTCGCTCGGGAACGGATCAACATCCTGGACCTGATTAACCACCATCAGGGGGAATACGCCTATAACATCATTGATACGGATCAGCAGATACCCATCACCACCATGGAACAGATCCTCGCGGTGGAAGGCATTATCCGGGTACGGCATATCGAGGGTGGGAAGCCTTAAGGCCCCGCGCACGAATAAAATGCCCAGCATTGTATTCTCATTGCTTACGTAATCGGGGAGGATGCTGCCTATTATTTGGGCAGTCTCCTACCACACCACCGTGCCCGTACACGGAGGTTTAATGGGTGGGAATAGAGGTCCGTAATTTCAGGAGCAAGCCTACTCTTTCGTGGAGCATCTCAAATCTTTCCAGCACATCGGGAAATCCAAGCGATTCAAAATACTGTTGGTGACTGAGTATTTGAGTATGGGGCTGTCGGCGATTCGCCAGTAGCCTTTCCGGGTATTCGCCCATTGCCAGGCCTGGTCGTGGGGGATTCCTCACCCGCATCAGGTTATCATATTAACACTACAAAAATGGAAGGTGATCTACAAAGGATGATGAATAGGGGGAGGGGAAATGACCAAGAGGATAAAAGATGATTCTATAAAAGAATGTCAATCACTATAGAGATCAATTGCCCTCATTGCCATAGCCAAAACATAACCCGGAACGGGAAAAAAAGCAAGAGTACACAAAACTTCATCGGCAAAGACTGTGGCCGCCCATTTATAAACGACCATGAAAGAACCTATAAAGGT